>JBIOXX010000127.1:0-8916 GCA_044869875.1 bacterium
CGAGGTAGCGGCCTCTGGAAACCAAGTACGCTTGAAGGGCGTCGGAGTAGTCTTTTTTATCGCCGACGCCGATGTCGATATTGGTTTCCAGAGGCCGCTACCTCGAGTCGGTCTACAACTATAATATCGCCGTCGCGGTGCTCGAACAGCGCAGCGGTGGCATCGCGAGGAAGGAATGAGAATGAAGCGAAGTATCGCGAAGATTTTTTTCCCGAGTCTGGTCCTGGCCGCGGCCCTGAGCCTTGCCGCGCCGTCGGCCCATTCGGCGGTCAAGGGATCGACCCCCCCAGCGGCACCGGCGGGAACGGCAGCAAGCGGCAAGACGCCGACTAGCGGCGCGGTCACCGCGCCCCCCGGAACGCCGACCCGCGAGGTCCAAGAGATCGAAGTCAAGATGGACTCCTATAAAACCGGCCCGAACTTAAGCGCCGAGGACAAGGCCAACAACTCCAAGGTCAAGCGCGATATTCTCACCGGCACTTTCGATCTGCGCGAGCTTTGCCGCTTGGCGTTGGACAAGCACTGGAGCGAAATTTCGCCCACCGAGCAGAATAACTTCGTGGCCCTGATGACCGATCTTCTCGAGACCAAGGCCATCTTCTCCAAGGAGCACACGAAGACCCAGGGTAAGGCCTATACGGTTCAGTATCTTGGCGACACCTACTCCAACGAGAAGACCCGGGCCAAGACCCGCACCAAAGTGGTGGTTCCCAAGGAAAATGTGAAGGTCGACATCGAATACAAGATGAAAAAAGATCCCCAAGGCTGGAAGGTCTACGACGTCGTCGTCGACGACGCCAGCTTGGTCGAGAACTACCGCTTCCAATTCGATTCGATCATTGCCAAGAACGGCTACCCCGAGCTGGTCCGGCGCATGCAAAATAAGCTGAAGGAACTCCGCGGCGGACAACCGACCTAATCCATGACCCAACCCCACAAGAAACGGTTCATCGTCCTATTGGCCGACGGTTCACGCTACGATGTTTTTCGCGAGCTTTTGGACGCCGGTCGCTTGCCCAATTTGGCCGAGATCTTTCTCAGCGAGGGGACTTTCGCCAAGGCCGCCAGCGTCTTTCCTTCGACTACCGGTCCGGCCTACATGCCTTTCCTCACCGGTTGTTTCCCCGGAACCTGCAACGTCCCGGGCATCCGCTGGTTCGACAAGGCCGAGTACGCTCGACGCAAGCTTTCGCTGACCCGGTTTCGCAGCTACGTCGGCTTCGAGAGTTTCCTGATGAACCGGGACATGAAGCCCGAGCTCACCACGCTCTTCGAGCATTTTCCCAACTCCCACAATATCTTCAGCTCGGTGAATCGGGGAGTGCCGACCAAGGGCAACGTCACCGCCCATATGCGCATTTGGTATTGGTATTACGCCCACCTCACCGACCGCTGGCATATGGTCGACGAGTCGGCCATCGAGATGAGCCTGGACGTTATCCGTAAGGACTTCGATTTCCTCTTCATGGTTTTTCCGGGCATCGACGAGTACAGCCATTTGAGCTGGCCGCGCCATCCCAGCGCTCTCCAAGCCTACGAGACGGTGGACCGGGCTTTCGGCCGAATCGCCAAGGAGCTCAAGAGGCAAGGCAAATACGAAGAGACCGCGATGTTCATCGTCAGCGACCACGGCCTCTCCGAGACCAAAACCCATTTCGGCGTGGCTTCTTTTTTGGAGGAGCAGGGGATCAAGACCTTCTATTATCCCAAGATCCTCAAGAGCGGCTTCGAGGCCGCCAGTATGGTTTCGGGCAATGCCATGCTCCACCTCTATTTTCGGGGCCGCGAGCCTTGGGCCGGGCGCTTGAGCCTCGACGAAGTTCGCGAGCTGTATCCGGGGGTGGTGCCCGGCCTGCTCGAGCACCCGGCGGTTGATTTGATTATCTCTCAGGACCACGACGGTTGGGTTCATGTTTTGAGCCGCGGCGGCGAAGCCAAGGTGAAGGAAGAGGGCGATCATTTGCTGTGGGAAAACCTCCACGGCGATGCGCTGGGCCTAGCGGCGGCTCCGGCCCGGCTTTCCCGGAGCGAGGCTCTGGCCCTGACCGAGCGAACGATCTACCCCGACTCCCTGGTCCAGGTGACCCAGATATTCCGTTCGAGTCGGACCGGCGATCTCGTGCTCAGCGCTGCTAAG
The DNA here is from genome assembly GCA_044869875.1 of bacterium. Lineage (GTDB taxonomy): Bacteria > UBA10199 > UBA10199 > DSSB01 > DSSB01 > DATEDP01. The sequence continues at coordinate 2,138 of JBIOXX010000127.1, forward strand.
GGCTACGACCTTCGCAAGCGTTTCGAGTACCCCGAGCATAAGTCTTCGCACGGCGCGCTCCATGACGAGCACATCCTCATTCCGCTCTTTTCCAATGTGAAGATGAAGCGCGATTTCGTTCGCTCGGCCGATCTATTCCCCTCGATTTTGAAGCTCCACGGCGATCCGATTCCCGAGGGCCTCGACGGTGAAAGCTTCTTCTAAGTAGTTTCGGCCATATCGCGCAGCTGATGGGCCGGGGTGAAGAAGCGGCGGTAGCCGAGCAAGGCCACCAAGAGATTGGTCAGAGTAGCACTGGCCAATAGCATGAACATCACGACAATTTGATAGCGCACCGCGACCAGCGGCGATTCGCCGGCGATGATCAGCCCGGCCATCATGCCGGGCATAAAGATCAGCCCCAGGGCCTTGAGCGTGTCGATGGCCGGGATGAGCGAGGACTTGAGCACCTGTTTCAGGATTTTTTGCATCGATTGGCGGCTGCTGGCCCCCAGGCTCAAGTACAGTTGGATCTCCCACTTTCGCAAATCGACCTCGGCCTTGAGCCGGTTCAAGGTCAGGCTGGCGCCGTTCATCGAGTTCCCCAAGATCATCCCGCCGAGCGGGATCAGGAGCCGAGGTTTGGCATCGATCGAGTGGCCCAGGACCAAGAGCCCCAGGGTCAGGGACAGACTGAGGGCCAGGCTGAAAAAGGCAATGGGGAAGATGCCGGGAATGCCCTCGGCACGGCTCCGAACGATCCAGGCCGCCATCAAGGTCATGAGCAGGAGGGTCAGGTAAACGATCTCCAGACCCTCCCAGGAGAAGATCCAGAGCAGGATATAGCCCACTAAGGTCAGTTGAACGAAGCCCCGGAGGGTCGCCCAAATCAGCTCTTTTTCAAGCTCCAGGCCTTCGCGCCACGAGATCAGGAGGGCGAGAACGACCAGGCTCAGCGAAAAGTAGAGACCGGGATCTTGCCAGAAACTAGCCATCGAGGGTTCCCCCAAAATCCGATTTGATTAAAAACTTGAATGATTCTTGATAGATGGTAACCTTCTCCCGGTAGGGCGGCAAAGGGAATAATGGCGAAGGAAGCACTCCATCGAATTTTGATAGTCGATGACGATGAGTCAATGCGCGATCTGCTGCTCAGTGTCCTAACCCCATTAGGCGCCGTCACGGCGGCGGCTGATGGGCGGGAGGCCCGAGCCAAGTTTCAGGTCGAGGAATACTCCGTTATCCTGCTCGATTACATGCTGCCGGACACCGACGGCTTGATCCTTCTCAAGGAATTTAAGGAGCTCCAACCGGAGACCGAGATCATCCTGATCACTCACGTTCGGGAGGTCAAGCTTGCGGTCCAAGCGATCAAGCTCGGGGCCTTCGACTACATCAACAAGGACTTCGAGGTCGAGGACCTGCGGGCCTTGGTCAACCGGGTTTTTGAAAAGCAGCGCCAGTTTCGCGAGATCCTCTACCTTCGTTCGGAAGTCGAGCGCCTGACCGACCATGAGTTCCTGCTTGGCATCAATCCCCGGATGCAGGCCCTGAAAACGGTCTTGGACCGGGCGGCCGCCACCTCGGCCACGGTCCTGGTTCAGGGCGAAAGCGGCACCGGCAAGGAATTGATCGCCCGCTACCTCCATCAAAAATCGCCTCGGGCCAGCAGGCCCTTTGTCGCGATCAACATGGCGTCGATTCCTGATCATTTGGTTGAGTCGACGCTCTTCGGCCATGAGAAGGGAGCTTTCACTGGCGCGCTCAAGACCACCTTGGGCAAGTTCGAGCTGGCCGATCAGGGAACCTTGTTTTGCGACGAGATCGCCGACCTCAAGTTCGAGGTCCAGGCCAAGCTGCTCCGCGCCATTCAAGAGGGCGAGATCGAGCGGGTCGGCGGCCAAAAGCCGATCCGAGTCGACGTCCGGCTGCTGGCCGCGACCAACCGCGACCTTAAGTCCTTGGTTCAAGAGAACAAGTTTCGCGAGGATCTCTACTATCGCCTCAACGTCATTCCAATTCAGCTTCCGGCACTGCGCGACCGGCTCGAGGATCTTCCGCTTTTCGTCGAGCTCTTCCTCAAGCGCTACAATCGCAAGTTTGGGCGTAACTTGAGATTTACTCCCGATGCGATTTCGGTCCTTTGCCATTATGGCTGGCCTGGCAACATCCGCGAGCTCGAGAACCTGGTCGAACGGATGGTGGCGATCCATCCGGCCGAAAATATTTTCGCCGAGGATATTCCCATCGATTACCAAATCGCGGACATCGCCCATCTCAAGAGCCTGGACGGCGATTCCGACAAGCTCAAGGCCGCAACCGACGCTTTCGAGCGGGGTTTCATTCTCCGGGTCTTGGAGCAGGAGAATTGGCATCAGGAAAACACCGCCATCAAGCTTGGCATTCACCGAAAGACTTTGGAGTATAAATTGAAACGGCTCCAGTTGACCGACGTCGTCGACCACCGGCAAAGGGAAGGGCGCAAAGGATAGCGAATGCTCGAATGGACGAGGAAACTTGCTCTCGGCCTGGTCATGGGAGCATTAGCGGCGCCCTTCCAGGTCTTGGCCGATGACGCCGAGATCGGCGAAGTGGTGGTCAGCGCCCGCCAGATTGAAGAGCCGCTCCGCACTACCGCCCACAGCGTCTCGATCGTCACCGGCGAGGAATTGGATCGCCGGGTCGACCGCAGCGTGGCCGAAGGCCTCGAGGAACTGCCTGGCCTCTTCGTTCAAGAGCTGGGCACCCGTGGCGAAACCGTCAACGTCAGGATCCGCGGCGCCACCGCCGCCGACACCTTGGTGCTGCTCGACGGCGTCCGGCTCAACAATCCGGCCGATAACGAAGCCAACCTCGGTCTCATCCCGGTCGAGCAAATCGACCGAATCGAAGTTCTCCGCGGTTCCCAAGCCGTCCTCTACGGCGGCAACGCGGTCGGTGGCGTCGTCAACATCATCACCAAGAGCGGCGAATCGCCCTCCCAAACCCGGCTCTCGCTGGAGGCCGGCAACCTCGGCCATAGCCGGGAATGGCTCGGTACCCAGGCCGACCGCGAGGTGGTGAAGTGGAACTTAGGGGTCAGCCGCACCGACGAGAACGGCCAATTCAAGAATGACGGCTTCGGCGAGACCGCAATCACCCAGCGCTGGGATTTTCGGCCGACCGAAAGCTTACGCCTGACGATCGGCAGCCGCATCCTGCTCGGCGAGAAGGAGCTGGCCCGCGACTTTTTGGTGGGACCGGCGGTGCTCTACGATCCGGCCTTGCCGCCCGATGCCGCCTTCATTCAGATCTCCCGCGACGTCAACCGGGAGTTCGACCGACTGCTGACCACTCAGTCCCTGCAATTGAGCCAGGACTGGAATCAGCATTTTCGCACCGAATTTCTCTACGGCTTCTACCTTTCGGACGAGACCGAGAATAACTCCAACATCGGCGATATTCCGGTCCTCACGCCTTCGGGCCTGGGGCTGGCGCCGAACAGCGTCCGTAACAAGATCAAGGCTAGCCGCCAAAGCGCCGACCTGAGGCAATTCTTCTTCATCCCCGACATGGGTAAGGTCGAGCAAACGGCCATGGTTGGCTTCGAATTCTACGATGAGCGGGTCGAGCTGAGCGGCGAGCCTTTCCCCGGCGATCCGGCGCCCTCCGGAGCCACGATCGGTCCTTTCATTCCGCCCTTGGATCCCCTTCCGGCGCCGGGCGTTCCCGGCGACCGCCAAAACTACGCACCGTATTTTCAATACCATTTGGGCTATGCCGAACGGGTTTTTCTGGATGCCGGATTCCGTTATGACCGCAACTCGGCTTACGGCGGCGAGCTTAGTCCCCGAGCGGCCATCGCAGTGATGTTTCCAGAGATCGGCGGGAAATTTCACGGCGCCTATGGCGAGGGATTCCTGCCGCCGACCCAGGTTCAGCTGTTCAATCCGGTCACCGGCAATCCCAACCTCAAGCCCCAAAAATCCCAGAGCTACGAGGCTGGCTATGAACAGCGTTTTGGCGACAAGGCCGGGCTCTTCGCCACCTTCTTTTATCTCGATTTCGACAACCTCATCGACCGGGTCGGGATCAATATCAACGATGCCTTCAGCGTCGGAGTCGAATCCGGATTTTGGTGGAAGATCATTCCCCAGCTCAAGATCGGCGGAAACTACACTTTCACCCACACCGTCGATGAGAGCGGCGGGGGAGGGCGGCTGCCCGAAGTTCCGGCCCACGTTTTCAATGCTTATCTTAGCGCTCGGCCGCTCAAGCGGATGACGATCGACTCGACCTTGACCGTCGTTTCGGATCAACGCGAATCCTTTCCCTTGGTTTCGGCCGACGGTGTTTTCGTCGGCGGCACGCCGGCCGCTACTCTCTTCGGCGGCGACAATTCGGGGTACGCCCAATGGGATCTGGCCCTTTCCTATGAATTTCCCTTGGAAAGCCCGGGCCATCCCCAATCGGTCACGGTCTTTGGGAAGGCGGCCAATATTCTCGACGACCACTACGAGACTTTTTTTGGATTTCCCAACCCCGGCTTCCATTTCATCGCTGGGGCGAATCTGCTCTTTTAGATCCTTTTCCGGACAATTTTTTTCCAATGGCGGGATAAACGCTTTCTATCGGCGACGGGGGTTTGAGCCGGTGAATTGTTTCGCGATCCGAATTCCTCAATTGCTTCGCGACTTTTATGGCGCCATTTCTTCCAGCCCCCTTTCGGCGCGGCCTGGCACAAGGCTTGCTGTTCATTCAATTGAAACGGGGTGTGAAATGAAGGCTTCGCGATTTAATTTCATGGTCCGATCGCCACGCGATCCCAATATGACTTTCCTATACAACTCGCTTTCCGACAGTCGGATTGCGGTCGAGGACGGTGACGTCAATTTACGGGACTTATTGCAAAAGATTCGGCGCAAGGAAGACCTCAACGCCGCCCAAGCCGATGCTGCCTTCGATCTCAAGGAAATGGGATATTTGCTCGAGGATTCGGTCGACGAAGAAGCCCAGTTCCACGAATGGTTCGACCGCCGGGTAGTGGAGCAGAACGAGATCCTGACCGCGACCATTCTCACCACCATGGCCTGCAACCTGCGCTGCACCTATTGCTACGAGAAAGATAAGCTGGGCAAAGCGCGGATGTGCCCCGAGACGATGGAAAAGGTCGCCGGCTGGCTGAAGACTCGGATCGATACGACCCATCCGGCCAAGGTCAACCTGATCTTCTTCGGTGGCGAGCCGCTCCTCAACGTCGATGCCATCCGCAAGATCAGCGGCGACGTCTATGCTTACTGCCAGCTCCGCGGCGTCCAATATTCGGCCGGAATGGCAACCAATGGCATCTTCCTAACGCCGAAGCTGGCCGAAGAGCTCAAGACCTACGGCTTCGAGTGGATCAAGATCACCTTCGACGGCGACCGTGATCAGCACGACAAGAAGCGGATTTATCAAGGCGGCCGCGGCACTTTTGATCAGATCTTCAAGAATCTCGAGGCTTGCGCCGGCCAGCTCAAGATCATGCTCGGCGGCAACTTCGACGCCGAGAACGCCGACAGCTTCAAGGGCCTGCTCGAGAAGATCGCCCAGTCCAAATTCAAGGACGATATCGTCGCCACTAATCTCAAGCCGATCTTGCCGGAGATGAAGGCGTCGGATCAGAAGAACGTCGGTTCGACCTGCGAGCGCTGCACCTATTCCGACTTCGAGATCACCAAGATGCTGGAGCTGCGGCGCGAAGTGCGTAAAGTCGGCCTGGTTCCGACCGATCCGGTGAACCTGGGGCCTTGCGAATATTACCGGCGCAATGCCGTCACCGTCGGCATCGACGGCAAGATCTACAAATGCATCGCCTTCCTCGGCATTGAGGCCGGGGTGATCGGCGACGTCGAAAGCCAAGAATTCAACGCAGTCGGCGAGGACATGCTGGCGGTCAAGCCGCTGGCCCATCCCAAGTGCGCCAAGTGCATGTTCGTCCCGGTCTGCGCCGGCGGCTGCCGGGCCGACGCCTTCAACATGACCGGCGATTACAACCGGATCAGCTGCCAACAACCCTATTTCATCAAGACGCTCCGTGAGGAACTGCCGCTGGAATACTACGAAGGAGCAACATGCGCGGAGCGGATGGAAGTATCAACCTAGCCTGTCCGAGGGGATGGGAAGTAAAGCTGCTTTGCGGCACCTTCCCATCCCTTTACAAATTTAGAATCGATTAACCTAAGCAGGAGGAAATCCTATGAAAATGAAAGTCGTAAAAAAAGGCGATAAGACCCAAAAGACCCAAATGACAGGTTGCTTTGGTTTCTTTATGTAAAAAATGAGCCAAAAAAACTCATTTTGAAAAAAGGATTGATATTTTCATCAATCCTTTTTTTTATGCCGCCGATGAAAGGTCGAACCTGGCTAATTGCTTCTTTGATCCTCCTTTCGGGCTGCGGCGACCGGGCTCGCGATCAAGCTCCCTCCGCCCCCCTGACTCTTGCCGCCACCATTCCCATCGGAAGCATCGCTCCCTTTTCCTCCCGGGTCGGATTGGGGGCCAATCTCATCGAGCTGCTCTATCGGCCTTTGATCCACCTCTCCAGCGGCGAGGGCCGAATCGTCCCGGAATTGGCCAAAGCGGCGCATTGGGAAGTGGGCGGAACCCGCTTCAAGGTGCTTCTCGATGAAGAGTCGGTCGCGGATGTGGAATATACTTTTGAGCATCTCAAAAGCCTACCGGTGCCGGAGTTCAAGGAAGGACTGAAAAATCTCGAAAAACTCGAGAATACCGGCCCCGGCGAGCTGGTTTTTCACCTCCGGCGCTTCGATCGGATGTT
>JBIOXX010000128.1:0-8754 GCA_044869875.1 bacterium
CTCGGGACCGTAAATCAAAACCGCGAAAAGCAAATCGTCGCCGCCGATATCGGTCTCAACGACGCCATTGGTTCCGAAAGAAGTGTCGAGCGAGCCGTCGGGATTGTATCGGGCCAGGGCGAAGTCGTAGCCGGCGGTTTGAGCGAAGCCGACCGCCACGATCTTTCCTTCATTGGGGTCGCCCGGCGGATGAATCGCCACGGCGATCGCCGATCCAATTCCGGGATTTCCGGTCAATATGTCGTGGGTGTCGGTGAGCACCAGACCTTGGATGCCGAAGTTGAAGTCGAGATTGCCCGGCGCCGCTTGGGTCTTCGACAAAGGCAGGGCAAGAGAGAACCCGAGGACAAGCAAGATCCTCAGCAATCGGATGGACATGGCATTCCTCACCTGGATGTAACCGAGCCCTCGGCTATTGAAACCGTATCGGCGGACTATCGATTCACCGCTTCGACGAAGATCTGGACGCGACGGTTCTGCTCGCGGTTCGGCTCGTCGGTGTTGGGCACCAGCGGGTTGGCCTCGCCGAAGCCGGTCACGGTGCCGACGCGGCTGGGGTCGATGCCCTGGCCCTCAAGATAAGTGGCGGCGGCTTGAGCCCGGCGCTGCGAGAGCTTCAGGTTGTAGCGGTCGGTGCCGAGATCGCAGGTGTAGCCGTCGATCTTGACCTTGGTGATTTCGGGGTGGGCTTTCATGAAGCCGGCGATCTTATCCAGGGTCGGCTTGCTGATGTCACGGATCACGGCCTTGTCGAACTCGAAGTAGATCTTGTCCTGAGCCGTCAATTCGTCGCCGACCTGAACTTCGGAAATCGGGGGCTGCGGCGCGGCCACCTCGGCCAGCGGGCGCTTGGTATAGGTATAACCGACGAAGAGCCGATAGTCGGGGCTGCCGATGCCATTGCTGAGGCCAAAGCCGGCGCCGACATTGATGTCGTGGTTATGAGCCCAGGTATAGCGGAATCCGCCCCGGGCCTCGGCCGGCGTCGTCCGGCGGGTGAAGAAATCGCTGGTGACCGTTGCCATGTCGACTTCGCCGATGAACTTCAGGCGCTCTTTGAGGATGTCGACGCCGATGCCGAAGCCGCCCAAGAATTGGTCGTTGAGCTCGTTGCCGCCGACGTCGAAGACCCGATCACGGGCCAAATAGCCGACGTTCAAGGCTAGGGTCACTCGATCCTTGATCTTGCCGTCGATGACGACTCGGGCGCCACCGGCGAAGCTGCCATTGCCCAAGAAGTCGCCGGCACCCGTGGAGGTCGGGAAATAAATGAAGGGCACGATCGCGATGCCGACGTGCTTGGTCTCACGGTCGAGGAGCCTAAACTTCAAGACCAGCTGAATGTCGCCGAGGTCGAAGTTGTTCTCGTCGCCGCCAAGGATGACGGGAGCCCGCAGGCCTTCCCAAAAATAGATCGGGATCTGCAAGCCGACGGTCATCCAGTCGAGGACGCCAACGCTGCCGACGATGTTGCCGGTCAGCAGGTCATCGACGACGCCGGCGGTGCGATCGAAGCTGGCGTTGCCGAACTCATAAGGCTGATGGGCGTAGTCGAGATAGAAGCCGACGTGGAAATTCCGCTGCAACATGGTCGGTGAGCTGTAAACCGTGAAGTAGTCGGAGTCGTCGACCGTTGGGTTGAATGTGTTGACCGAGAAGGAGCTCGTCAGAGCCTCGGCCCGAAAGCTCAGGGCGCTCAAGCCCAGAAGCAGAACCAAAGCCACACCCTTCATCGCCTTTCGTCTTGCCAAATAGAAGATCGGTAGCATCAGGATCATCCCCCATAGCCAGTGTTGTCCCATTTGCATATTTCCCTTTCCGCTCAAGCTCGCCAGGCAGCCGCCTTGGGTGTCGATACAGCCAGTGGTGCTGGGATCTTCGCCGGTGGCGCAGAGGCTGCCGCAAAGACCGTCGAAGAAGATCTCGTCGGTGGCGCATTGGATGCATTTGCCGACTTCTTCGCCGTCGATCAGGCAGATGCACTCGCCGTCGGCGGCAAAGAATACGTCGCCATCCTCGCAGCCGACATTGGTCGGCTCGCAGACGCCGTCGAGGCAGATTTCCGTACAGCCGCTGGTGGTGCAGCAATCGGCGTCTTCATTGCAAGCGTTCCCCGGAACCGATTGGGAGGAACGAGGAGTGAACTGGATGAAGAGAACCGTCAGCAGCAGGAAAAGGCCGGGCAGCAAGGTATAAGAAAGCGAACGTCCGTGCCGGCGTAAAAACAGGCCCATGCAAACTCCTTTTCCTTAGGGAAATCAGGCCATGTTTTAAAGAAGCCGGCTCGATTGCACAAGCAAAATTAACGGGTTCTTACTTCCGGCGACGACCATGGAACCAGGCGCTCCCCAAGCCAAAAGCGCCGAGGACCCAAGCCCAAGCCGAGGGCAGCGAAGCTCCGGGGCTCAAATCCGCCAAGCAGCCGCCCTGGGTGAACGAAGGCGGCGGAGTCGGCGTCGGGGTGGGGGTCGGAATGGGAACTCCTCCCACGGTCACCGTCTTGGTGTCGGTGACGATGGTGGTGCAGCGGGTGCGGCAGCTCAAGGTCAGAGTATAGGCTCCGGGAGCGGTCGCGGTGAAAGTCGGCGTCAGGGTGTCGGCCCCACTCAAGGTCGCACCGGCGGCCGGGCTGAGCGTCCAAATCACTTCGAAACTGGCCGGATCGGCAAAAGGCGTGGTGATCTCGGGAGTCACGGTGCAGCTCCCCCCGCCGATCGCGACGGCTTGGTTCAAATCGGCCGTCTGGTCGGCGCCGGCGATGGCGCCCACCGTTTCCAAACCGTTCATGAAAACGACTCCCTGCCGCGCCGGATTCGGATCGGGGGTGACTTCGACGCTGGCCAATACCATGATGTCGTCGCCGCCGGCCTGATCGAAGTCGGCGGTGTCGATGCCGTCGGCGAAAGTCCCACCAATGATCAGGGGAACCGGCGGATTCAGGCCGCCCGAGCCGTCCGAGCTGAAAATTCCGATGTTGTTGAACGGCGTCTCAGCGTCGGTGGAAACCACCGCGACGTCGCGGACGTTGTCGTTATTATAACAACCGGTGCTGAGGGTGCTGAGCTCCAAGCCGAGGACCCCGGCGAAGGGATAGGCCACGAATTGAGTGTTGGAAAAACCTCCGGCCCCATCGCCGAAGTAATACTGCAAGCCCGGCGCCGGCGTCGGATTGGCCAGCTCCGGCATGGCGACCACAATGTCGGTGTTATTATCACCGTTGAAATCCCCGGACTCGACCGAGGAAGGCTCGGGATCGTCGCCGGGATGGGTCGCAAACAGGTCGATGGTCGGCGGATTGTCGCAAGTGAAGCCGCAAGAGCCGCTGTTGAAGCAAACGTTGACCACCTGAAAGAGGGGCCCGCCGTCATCGTGGACGTCGATAGCGACGGCGACATCCAAATCGTCGTCGTTGTCGAAATCGCCGATGGTCAGAGACATATTGTCGAGAGTCTCGGAGGGCGGGGTCCAGAAGACGTTGAGCGGCACCGAGTCGGCGGCTCCGGCCAGCGGTTGAAGACCCGCTCCGTTGTTTCGCAGGATATTGATCCTAGCCGACGCAATCGGGCTGGCCTCCGGAGTTTGATCCTCGACCGCGATCACCGCGTCGAGCGCGGTGTCGCCGTTGCAGTCGAAAAGCGCGGTGTTCCGCTCACCGAAGAAGATATTGGGGACCTCCTGGAAGCGGCCGGCCAAGAAATAATTGACGCCGATCGGGATTAGCACGCTGCCGTCGGGACCGAAGCCGGTGCCGGGGTTGAGGGCCTCGAGGAATTGATCGGTCTCAGTCGAAGCCACTCCGATATCGGCATTCCCGGCGTTCAGATTTCCGGCGACGACGTTGCCGGAATCTTCGTCCAACACGCTCAAATCATAGTCGACTGAAGTGTTGAATTGATCGCCGGGCCCGGGCTCGCAAGCGGTCGCGCCGGCCGCGCGGTTGATCAAAACGCTGAGGTTAGGCGTGGGAGAGGAGGAAGTCTCGGGACGAAGCGCCACGCAATCGGCGAAGCCGTCGCCGTTGAAATCGGCTCCGCTGTAAGTTTCATCGGGATTGATAAAGCGGCAAGCCAGACTCAGCGCATCGGGAAAACTCGATCCGCAGGTATCGCTGGCGCAGATCACTTCTTGGAGCTCGCAGGGAAGATTGGTGTTTTGAAACAGGGTTTGGGCCTGAGCCGAGGAGCCGAAACAAGCAAAACCCAAGGCGACGGCCAGTGTCTTGACGGCAAATCTCATAATCCCTCTCCAATATTGGCTGTGACAACGGAAGGTTGCACGGCGTCGGACTATAGGGAGACAAGCTGGCCAAGTCCAAAGGTTTTTTCAGCTCAGGATTTCAATTTCAGCCCTTTTAAGGCCGAAAACGGCGAATAATCGTCCCCACCCTCGCAGGAGCAGTCCCCCTGGTTCAAGTTCTTGCCGCAACGGGGGCAGAGACCCCGGCAGTCTTCGCGGCAGAGAAAGCGCATCGGCAGGGCCAAAGTGATCTCCTCGCCCAGGATCTCACCCAAGTTGATTTCCTCGCCATGATAAAAGCTGAAGTCGACATCATCGGCGCTGAGCTCGATCTCCTCCTCCTCGCTCAACAGCTCCTCGCGAGGCCCGGCAAAGTAAGGAATCAGGTGGCGCTGAACCGGAATTTCCAATTCGGCCTCGAAAGTCTGGCCACAACGGGCGCAGCTCGGAAACACGCTAAGGTGGACGTCGCCGGCCAGCGAGATGTTCTGCATGGTCTTGTGGATCTCGATTTCGCCTTCGGCCGACTCGGCCTGGGGGCTCAAATCCGAGAACTTTTGGCGAAGCAGGCCCTGGAACCAGCCGGTATCTCGGTTCAGGGTCAAAACTTTGCCTTCCTCGGGAATGGCATTCACGTTGATGATCATAAAAAGGAACCTAGCACATCCGCTTGCCGGGGTCCTAGCCCTTGGGTAATGTCCGCCGCGGAGTAAATATAGATGGCTTCACCCTCGGCAAAACCCAGCCGCATCCGTTTCCTCAAGGTCTATTGGCTGACCCTCACGGTGCTGACCCGCTACCTAAGCTTGGTCCTGTTGAGCAAGGTTTTTGGCGAAACCCGACTGGAATCGCGCTGGCAAGATACCCATCTCAAGACCGCCCGGCAAATCAAGGCCAGCATCCTCGAATGGAAGGGCCTCTTCATCAAGGTCGGGCAGATGATCAGCATCATGACCCATTTCCTGCCCAAGGCCTACACCGAGGAACTGGAAGGCTTGCAGGACGCGGTGCCGCCGGCGCCTTACTCCGAGATCGAGCTCCGTTTCCAAGAGGAGTTCGGCAAGCCGCCCGAGGCCTTCTTCTCGCGCTTCGAGCGCGAAGCCATCGCCAGCGCCTCGCTGGGCCAAGTCCACGCCGCCTGGAACGGCGACGGCCGCAAGCTGGCGGTGAAGGTCCAATATCCCGACATCGAAGAGACGGTGCGCATCGACCTCAAGGCCCTGAAACGGGTCTTTTCGCTGCTCCACTTGATCTTTCCTCAGTACGGCTTGAAGAAAACTTACGCCGAAATCCGCGAGGTAGTCCTGGAAGAGCTCGACTTCAAAAAGGAAGGCGAGAACCTCGAGCTCCTAGCCCAAAATTTCGTCGACGAGAAAGACCTGCTCTTTCCCAAGGTCCATTGGGAGCTTTCGACCTCTCGGGTTCTGACTCTGGAGTTCATGGAAGGGGTGAAGATCAGCAACGTCAAGGCGCTGCGCGAGCTTGGCCTCGAGCCCCGCGAAGTGGCCACCAAGCTCATCCATGCCTACTGCAAGCAGATCTTCCTCGACGGCATCTATCACGCCGATCCCCATCCCGGAAATTTCCTGGTCCAGGCGGTGGAGGAAGAGGTCGAGGTCCAGGTCGAAGCCGAGAACGAAGGCGAGGCGCCGCGGGTCTTCCGCGAGAAGCGGCTCGTTCCCCGAATCATCATGATGGACTTCGGCGCGGTGGCCCGGATCTCGGAGCCGATGCGCAAGGGCATCGCCAAGTTCTTCGAGGGCATCATCAAGCGCGACAACCAGGTGATCAGCCAGGCGATGAAGGACATGGGCTTCATCGCCAAGACCCAGGACGAGGCGGTCTTCGACAAGATCGTCGAGTTTTTCTACGAGCGGCTGAAGGACCTCGACCTCGAGGAGATCAAGAGCCTCCAGTTCAGCAAGTTCCAGCGGCTCGAGGACGTCCTCGAATTCCGCAAGCTCGACATCTCGCTCAAGGATCTCTTCAACACCTTCAACGTCCCCAAGGATTGGGCCCTGCTCGAGCGAAGCCTGATCCTCCTGGTCGGCCTGACGACCCACCTCGATTCGGAGTTGAATCCGGTCACGATCATCATCCCCTACGCCGAGAAGTTCGTCCTCGGAAAGGACCGGACCTTCGCCGACCTGGTGCTCGACGCGGTGAAGGAAGTCCTGCTCGGCTACCTCAAGCTGCCGACCGAATTGGAACGGACGCTGCGCCTGCTCAACAAGGGCGAGCTGGCGGTGGTCTCGAAGACCGCCAGCCGCGACGCCTACGGAGTCCGTTCGGCCCTGCATCGATTAAGCTACATCCTCCTCGCCCTGGGCGGGCTCAACCTGGGATACCTCTTGCAAAAACAAGGGCTTTCCCATTACGAATGGGCTTACTACGGCGCCGGATTCTTTGGATTACTCTGCGCGGTCAACTTAATCCGCGGCAAATGAATGAGGGGCGCCTTCATCAAGGAGTTCCATGGAAGCCAAACCCGTCTCCGCATCCTCCGCCGAATTCACCCACTTGGTCCTGCCCAGCGATACCAACGCCCTCGGCACCATCTTCGGCGGCCGGATCATGTCCTGGGCCGACATCGCGGCGGCCATCGTCTCCAGCCGCCACTGCCGGCGGGCCACCGTCACCGCCAGCATGGATGCGCTGCACTTCATCTCGCCGATCAAGCTCGGCGACATCGTCGTGCTCAAGGCTTCAGTCAATTACACTCACCGCACTTCGATGGAGATCGGGGTCAAGATCGAGTCGGAAAATCCGCTCACCGGCGAGCGCCGCCACACCGCCAGCGCTTACATGACTTTCGTTGCCTTGGACGAGACCGGCCGGCCCTGCGACATCCCCCAGGTCCAACCCGAAACACCCGAGCAAAAACGCCGATTTCAAGAAGGCCAAAGGCGCCGGGCCGAGCGTATCGAATGGAAATCCCAGTTGAAAGCTAAGCGCCCGGATTGACTGAACAATATGAACGAGGATGAGAAAAACCTGCGCCGGATCGCGATTTTCGCGGTCCTTTCGCTGCTCCTGCACGTCGTGCTGGGCGGGTTTTTCTATCGCCTTCAGGAACACATGAGAGCCAAGGCCCCGCCACCGCCACCGGAGCAAGAGGTGGTTTGGGTCGATCCGTCGGCTCTCCCTCCCCCCCCGGTCCCGGTGGTTTCGGCCAACAATCTGCAGCTCGCCGACATCGCCAAGCCCAAGGTCCAGAAAATTCCCGAGCGGACTCGCTTCGCCAGCAAGTATAACTCCAGCGTTCCCGAAGAGACCGTCGCGAGAGTTCCCAAGAATGCCCGACTCGATTCCGAGACCGACGATGACGGGAAACGCGGCGACAATGCCGATGTGCCGGCGCCGAAACCTGAAAAGAAAGTCGCGATGAAGGAGCCGGAGCACGAACCGCCTCCGGCCCAAGAAATCGAAAAACCGGAAAAGGAAGAGCCGGCTGAAAAACCGGTTTCGCTCGACGACCTCGCGCTCAAGCCCAGCGACTTCAAGGATTTCCTTCCCAAGGAAAAGAAGGACTCTAAAAAAGTCGCGATGAAGGAATCGACCTCCAAGAAAGAGCGCTTCGAGCTGCCGCGAGTCGGAAGGCCCGGAGCTCCCGGCGAGCCCGACAACTTCGTCAACGACTTCTTCCCGGACGTCAAGATCGGCGGCAAGACTTACCTCAACACTGCGGCTTTCCCTGACGTCCAGTACTTCACCCAACTCAAGCGGATCTTCCGGATGCGCTTCAACCCCGCGACGCCATTGCGGGCTCATTTCGCCGGCAACCGGGTGGTGGTGGGCAAGGTCAACGTCTCGATGGCGGTCACCGTCAGCGCCGACGGCCGGCTCAAAGATCTTTTCGTCATCAAGTCCTCGGGCATCCCGGGCTACGACGAGGAGGCTCTCCGCACCATCCGCGAATCGGCGCCCTTCGCCGCGCCTCCTTCCAAGGTCATGGAAGGCGGCGAGCTGCGGATGAACTGGAATTTCATCACCTACCTCTAGATCCGGGCACTTCTCCGAAGGGTCTTCGTAAAGTGCTTGATCCAACAGGAGAGCCCGACTATTCAAAGCTCATGGAAAAGCTGGTCCGAGGCATCCTCGAATTCCGCCGCAATTTGCAGCCCGAGATCCGCGACACCTTTGCAAGGTTGGCCATGGGCCAGAAGCCGGATTGCGACGCTGGTCGCCGAGAGCGCCAACAGCACCAGCCCCACGGCGGCGCTACCCCAGCCGGCCTGCTCTGTCAGCCAGACTGGCAGTGCCAGCAGGGTAACGTACATCGCGAGATTGCTCAGTGCGATCGCGCCGTTGGCGGCGGCGAAGGCCCGGTTGCGGAACAGGAGCAGTTGCAACACCGGATCGGGGTGCTGCAGCTCACGCCGCACAAACATCACCAGTCCTGCCGCAAGGGCCGCGCTGCTGGCCCACATGGCCGATGGATTCATCAGACGCGTGCCGAGCATCAGCAGCGCGGCTATCCCGATGAGCAGGCCTGAAAGCAGCAAGCTGCCGGCGAAG
>JBIOXX010000129.1:0-2502 GCA_044869875.1 bacterium
TATGATGCCAAGCAGAGCGCTCGGATGCGCAAAATGGCCACCCAGTTCATTGCTGACGTGGAACCGGATAAGGAGATTGGACCGGAGCCCGACTGCCTAAATGAGACCGTCCCAATGTGAACCCCGCTTTGTGAACAATCGGAACTTCTCCCCTTCCCTTCTCAGTAGATTTATCAAAAAAACCATTAAAATTCAATGGAGTGCCTTTGGCATCGGCCTTGCTTTACCGATGGATGGGGATGGGATGGAGTGTAGGGAAAACACCTCCGCATCCCGACAATTCAATACACCTAGCCGGAGGTTCCATGACGCCGATCGTTCGCCAACGCCGAGTTAACTCATACGACGCCCCACCGCCGCCCCCGCCATCGCGCGGCCAAGGCGCTCCGATCCAGCCGATCGAGATCAAATCCGACTCGCCGCTGGTCAAGCTCGTTCAAAGCACCGGCCGGACTCCGACTCATCCGCTGACAGCCAAGGCCTCGGCCGAGCCGAAGAAAGTAACGCCGGTCGACGTTCAAAAGGCTAAGCAAGCTTTTCGCCAAGCCGAGGTTCACGCCAAACGCGGCCGCCTCCAGGAAACTTTCGAAGCCCTGCAGAAGGCCTACCTGCTCAATCCCGAAAGCGAGGAGACCGCTGCCGCGCTGAGCGAGATACTGACCGTCGGCGGCCAAGCCGGCCTGGCCCATAATTTATTGAGCGAATTCCTGGAGCGCCATCCCGAGTCGCTGACGATTCGCGTCGGCCGCTTGAACTTGAGCAAGCTCTTGATCCCCCAATACCAAATGATGGCCGCGAAATCACCGGAGCAGGAAAAGGAGTTTTTGGAAAATGCTCAGAAGCTGATTGCAATCACCCAAATCGACCAAGCTTTGATTTTCCAAGCTCAGGCCCCTTCGATTCGTAAGGAGCTCGAAGCCCTTGAGAAGAACTCGGACAAATTTCACGGCCTAGACCTTGAAAAGAAGACCGCTGTTCTCGATCAACTTCAGATGCAAGCTGAGGCCATCAACGCCCTCGCGGCCTCGCCGGTCCTGGCCGGCCCCGAAGGCGCCGAGATCGTCAAGGAGCTGAAAGCCGTCGGCAAGCAAACCTCGGACGCCCTGTTGCGCTTCGCCGAGGCCGACAGCGATCCCACCATTAAGCGCGAAGTCCCGCTGTTGAAAGCCAACCAAGCCCTGAACGAAGGGCGCCTCGACGATGCCTTGGGATTCTACGAGACCTATCGCGAGACCGAGTGCAAGGCCTTGGGCAACGGCGATAGCTCCAAGGGCCTGGAAACCTTGAAGGGCAAATACCAATTGGCCGTTGCTTATTTTAAAGTCGGGAATCCTGCCGAAGCCGAGAAAGCCCTCGAAGACATCCCGCCGAACCTGGCCATGGCGCATAAATTCATCGAGGATGCCTCAACCGCAAAGCTTCTGCGCTCCAACTTAGCGGTGCTCGCCGCTTGCAGAGATGAGATTACCGAAAGCGCCAAGGCCCAACGCGAGAACATCGGGGCCTTGGATCAAACTTGGGACCGCCTTTGGAGGCCCGAAGAAACCGAGGAAGATAAGATCCAAAAACAAGAGACGAAACGGCTCAATCTAGTCTCGGCGGTCAAAGCCCGTTTAGAAACCGGAAAAAATAAGACGATCTTCGAAGCTTTGAAGGAAATCCAGGACGGCAGCGATGCCGAGCTGAAGGAGACGGCCTTGGAGGTATTGGCGACTTCCGGCATGTTGCCCTTCGGGACCAGCCGCGCCGGCCGCTTGGCGGCTTATGGAGCCACGGCCTACCCCGACAAGGAAAAGGGCGCCGAGCTCTTGGAAGACGCCAAGAAGCTCGCCGAAGGCGACGATGAACAGAAGAAGGCGGCCGCCGGCATCTACCAAATGGTCTACTTGCTGAGCCGCGACGCCGGCCAAAAGGAAGAGGCCCGAAAGGCTCTGAAACCTTAATCATCTAGGACGGTGGCGAAACCGTACAAGCCGGCCGTCGCTCTCCTGGGCGACGGCCGTATTTTTTTGAGGAGAGAAGACTCCCTCTTCACTAGGATTGTGAACTGTTGTCTCCACCGCTCCGAGCTCTCTCCCGAGTCTTTTTTTAATATTTCCCCGCAAAATAGGTAAAAACACCCATTCACAAAACCTGGCACTTGATTTGCTGTGGATTCCGCTCGTGGGCACGCAGGATGGATTTCTCCGTTCGTGGCCCTGGCACGCCAATCTCTCGGAGGAACCATGACGCCACCAGCGCTCGGCACCGCTTTTCCCAAATCGCTTCCCCTTCCTCCACCGCCGGCACCACCCGTCGCCGATAAAAAGGCGGCCGCGACGGCCCCCTCGATCGTCGCCAATCCGCTGCTCCAAAAATTGCAACCCTCGGGGAAAAGTCCCAGCCATCCCTTGACCGCCCAAGCGCCGAAGAGCGTTACCGCCATTCCTCCGGTCAGCGCTGCCGATGCCAAGCGCGCTGAGAAATTGCTGAAGGAAGGTATCGATCTCGCGAAGAAAAACA
>JBIOXX010000130.1:0-7092 GCA_044869875.1 bacterium
TTTTCGAATATCCGCTATTAAGGAACAGGCGAAAATGGGCCATGCCGTCGAAGTGGAATTGCTGCTCAAGGACCTTCGAAAGTTCGTGGCCTCCAACAACGCCTTCTATGGCTTGAACCTGAAGATCGACTCTAGCAGCTTGGAATGGATTCGAAGTTGCCTCGCTACCGGAACTTGTATCTAGGGAAATTCGGACTCAAGCCCCGTGGCACTTCTTGTATTTCTTCCCGCTGCCGCAGGGACAGGGATCGTTGCGGCCGACCTTGGGGTCTTGGCGCTGGACCGCGCCGCTGACGCTGGGCTGAGCCGCCGGGGCGCCCATGCCGGGGAGGGTCGGGCCGGTGCCGGGTAAGGCCCGGGCTTGGGGAGCGCCGGCCGGAGCTTGCCGGGCTGAAGCTGCTGCCGCCGAAGCCGCCGCTCCGGCGAAGGAGCGACCCATCACCATCGGCTGGGCCCGAAGCGGCTGCTGGATCTGCACGACCTTATTTTCCTCGACCTCGACTCGGAAAAGCTTCTGCAAGGTGTCGGTGCTGAAAGTCTCGATCATGTTGTTGAAGATCTCGAAGCCCTCGCGCTTGTACTCGACGATCGGATCCTTCTGAGCATAGCCGCGGAGACCGATGCCCTCGCGAAGGTGATCCATGCTGAGCAGGTGATCCTTCCAAAGGTGATCCAAAGTCTGAAGCATCAGCACCCGCTCGACGTGACGGAAGAGCTCGGGGCCGATCCGCTTTTCCTTGGCTTCATAGAAATCGACCGCCGAATTGTAGACCGTTTCGCCGATCGCATCGGCGCTGGCGTCGCTCTCCTTCAGCTTGGCAACGTCGGGGCGAATCTCGAAAATCTGGTGAACCCGCTCGACCAAGCCGCCGTCGTCGAAATCTTCGCCGCGGCCGGGAACGAAATCTTGGGAAATTTTATCGGCTTGGAGATCGAGCATATCCAGTACCTTGTCGCGCAGGCCCTCGCCCTTGAGGATCTCGCGGCGCAGGCTGTAGACCGTCTTGCGCTGCTGGTTCATGACGTCGTCGAACTCGATCAAGTTTTTGCGGATGCCGAAGTTGTGTTCTTCAACCTTCTTCTGGGCATTCTCGATGGCTTTGGAAATCCAGGGATGGAAGATCGGCTCGTTCTCGTCCATCTTGAGCCTATCCATCATTCGAGAAATACGGTCGGAGCCGAAGATCCGCATCAGATCGTCTTCGAGCGAGATGTAGAATTGGCTGTGGCCGGGATCGCCCTGGCGGCCGGAACGGCCGCGGAGCTGGTTGTCGATGCGCCGGCTCTCGTGGCGCTCGGTGCCGAGGATGAAGAGGCCGCCGGCGGCCAGGACCTTCTGCTTCTCCTCGTTGCAAGCGACCTTGAATTCGACGACCGCCTTTTGGAACTCTTCCTCGCCGGCTTCGGCGCCAACCTTGGCTCGGGCCAAAAATTCGGGATTGCCGCCGAGCAAGATGTCGGTTCCGCGGCCGGCCATATTGGTCGAAATGGTGACCGCGGCGTAACGACCGGCCTGGGCGACGATCTCGGCTTCGCGCTCGTGCTGCTTGGCGTTGAGGACGTGGTGCTTGATGCCGCGGCGGCTGAGCATGCCGGCCAGGACTTCCGATTTTTCGATCGAGATGGTGCCGACCAGGACCGGTTGGCCCTTCTCGTGGAGCTCGACGATGCGGTCGATGACGGCGTGGAACTTGATCTTCTCGTTCTTGTAGATCAGATCGCCCTCGTCCTGGCGGATGTTATTCCGGTTGGTCGGGATGACCATGACGTCGAGATTGTAGATCTTGGCGAATTCCGGCGCTTCGGTGTCGGCGGTGCCGGTCATGCCGGCCAGCTTGTTGAACATCCGGAAGTAATTCTGAAAGGTGATGGTCGCCAAGGTTTGGTTTTCGTTCTCGACTTGGACGCCTTCCTTGGCCTCAACCGCCTGGTGCAAACCGTCGCTCCAGCGCCGGCCCGGCATGAGCCGGCCGGTGAACTCGTCGACGATGATGACTTCGCCGTCCTTCACCACGTAATCGACGTCGCGCTTGTAGAGGACGTGGGCGCGCAGGCCCTGATTGACGTGATGGAGGATTTCGATCTGGCCGGGGTCGTAGAGGTTCTCGACGTTGAGCAGCTTTTCGACGTGAGTCACGCCCGCTTCGGTCAAGGTCGCGCTGCGGGCCTTTTCGTCGACGGTGTAATCGGCCTCGGCCTTGAGATTGGGGATGATGACGTTGATCCGGTGATACTTGTCGGTCGAGTCCTCGGAAGGGCCGGAGATGATCAACGGCGTCCGGGCCTCGTCGATCAAGATCGAGTCGACTTCATCGACGATGGCGTAGTTGAGCTCGCGCTGGACCATCTGCTCGAGGCTGAACTTCATGTTGTCGCGGAGGTAGTCGAAGCCGAACTCGTTATTGGTGCCGTAGGTAATGTCGCAGGCATAGGCCGCGCGGCGCTCGCCGTCATCGAGGCCGTGGACGATGACACCGAAGCTCATGCCGAGGGCGTTGTAGAGCCGGCCCATCCAGTTGGCATCGCGGCGAGCCAAATAGTCGTTGACGGTGATGACGTGGACGCCCTTGCCGGCCAAGGCATTCAAATAAACCGGCAAAGTCGCGACCAAGGTCTTACCTTCACCGGTTTTCATTTCGGCGATCTTGCCGTGGTGCAGGACCATGCCGCCGATGAGCTGGACGTCGAAGTGACGCATGCCCAGCACCCGTTTGCCGGCCTCGCGGACGGTGGCAAAGGCTTCGGGCAGCAGATCGTCGAGGGTCTCGCCTTTTTCCAGCCGCTCACGGAATTTGCGGGTTTGGTCTTTGAGCTCTTCGTCGCTTAAGGCCTGGACCTGGGGCTCGAGGGCGTTGATCCGCTCGACGATGGGCTTCAGCCTCTTGATCTCACGTTCGTTTTTGGTCCCGAAAACTTTTTTGGCGATGGCCTGAAACATGGGAAATCTTGCTATGGCATTATGAATACGATGCCAAGAAAAGAAAGGTCCGATTTCGATTATTCAAAGATGTATTTGGAAGGATCGGTGGGAATGCCGTCGACGTGGACCTCGTAATGGAGGTGGGGGCCGGTCGAAGCTCCGGTGTTGCCGACCGCCGAGATCTTCATCCCGCGGTTAATCTTGTCGCCTTCATGGACGAAGAGCTCGGAATTATGGCCGTAGAGGGTGCTGATCCCGTAACCGTGATCGATGATGACGGTATTTCCATAGCCGCCCTTATAGCCGGAATAAACCACGGTTCCGTCGGAGGGCGCAAAAACCGCGCTGCCATATGGCGAAGCGATGTCGATGCCCTTGTGCATCTTGACCGAGCCCTCTCCCCAAGGCGAAAGCCGATAACCGAAACCGGAGGTGATCCAACCCTGAGTCGGCCAGAGCGAGGGCGTCGAAGCCCAGAAGGAGATGCGATCCTCGTTGGCTTCGTAAACTTCGTTGACCCGTTCCTCGAGGTTGATCGCGAACTCGGCCAACTCGTCGAGCTTCAGGCCCATCTTTTCGTAGAAGGCCTCGTCGAACTTGCCGGCCCGCCAATCCCGCGCCAGCGAGCGCGAGGAAAGCTTAGGTAAGTTATTGACACGATTGAGGAATTCTCCAAGATTTTCTTGCTCGGTGATGGGGCCGACACCCTTGTTGAGCTTGCCCGACTCGACGCCGATGGAGGCTTCGAGCTTTTCGGTGAACTTTTCGATGCGCTTGAGATTGCCTTCGAGGGAGCCGATCTTGGCAACCAGTTGAGCCTTTTCTTGTTCGAGCTGGGTGACGGTGGAAGACTCGCCTTTGCTGGCCTTGGCCCGGTAGTAGAGGAAGCCCCAGGTCATCACCGTCGAAAACACCAGGAAAAAGGCGAAAAGCGCGCCAACCAGACGAAGGCTGGTCTGAGAAAGGTTCAGCGCCCGACTGCCGAAACCGTCCTCGTCGATAATCACCAGATTGGTGCTTTTACTACGACTCAATCAAACTCCGATTGGGGGTTACGACCTCTTATCGGCAAGAAGCGCCAGAGGTCGCTTGGAAACCAGGTTTTGTAAGGTCCGAAGACCGTAACAAAGGGTCTCTAGGGGAGTCAAGGCTTTTGGGCCAAGAAAAACTTAAGGAATATCATCAACTTGCAAGATGACAACCGTAATGTTGTCATCGCCGCCCCGGCTATTGGCTGAGTTGACCAGCTTCTCGCAAGCCTCATGGATGTCGTACTTTTCGACGAGCTGCTCGATTTCGGGGTCTTCGACCAGGTTAGAAAGGCCGTCGGAGCAGAGCAAAAGCTTGTCGCCATGGCGGGCTTCGCGGCGGACGACGTCGCAATCGACCTCTTCCTGGTAGCCGACCGAGCGGGTGATGATGTTTTTGAGCTTATGGCCCCGGGCATCGCTGGCCGAGATCATCCCGGCCTTGACCTGCTCGCTGACCAAAGAATGGTCCTCGGTGACTTGCTCGATCTTGCCGTTCCGGACCAGGTAGGCCCGGGAGTCCCCGACATTGGCTATATATAGATAGGGGGATTGGAAAAGGATGGCCACCGCCGTGGTGCCCATACCCCTCAGGTTTTCATCGAAAAGGGCTTGGTCGTGGATCCGCCGGCCGGCCTCGCGAATGGCATGGCTGAGCTGGTTGCCGGGATCGGAATCTTCTTCATTCACCCCGCGGATTTGGGTGGCGTCGGGATCGAGGCGGAGATTGCGGAGCACCTCTTCGACGGTGGTCACCGCCAGCTTGGAAGCATACTCGCCGCCCAAGTGGCCACCCATGCCGTCAGCGACCATGTAGAGGCCCATGTCATCGTTGATGAGATAGGAGTCCTCATTCTGGTTGCGCTTCATGCCAACGTTGGAGATGCCGTAAGATTCGATTTTCATGAAAAATTCCGCCTCGCTCAACCCCTGTGGTTGGCATAGGCTCACGATTATATGCAAGGCTGTTTTTCAAGGCAAATCAAGAACCGCCGATGGCCATATCTTCGATGGCCAGGGTCGGGGCTCCGACATTGCCGTGAAAACGGTGCCGGGAGCCGATCGCCCGGATCGCGTTCATCATCTCGTGAAGATTTCCGGCCCAGACCAGCTTTTTGACCGGCCCCCGCCTTTCGCCACCCTCGATGAGAAAGCCCTGGATGCCGACCGAAAAATCGCCGGTCACCGGATTGGCCGCGTGCATGCCGAAGGTCTCGGTGACGAGGATTCCCTCGCCGATTTCGCGGAAGATCGCTTCATCGCTCAAGGTGCCGGCCGGAATGAAGAGGTTGGAGTAGCCGGTCTGAGGCGGCCGCTGAATGCCGCGCCGTACCGCCGAGCCGTTGGCCTCGAGCTTCAGCTTCCGGGCATAGAGCCGGTCGAGGAGGAAATTCTTGACCACTCCGTTCTCGATCAGGGCCAAACGCCGGCCGGGCTGACCTTCTCCGTCGAAGGGAGCCGAAGCCGCGCCCTCGGCCAATAGCGAATCGTCGATCACTTGGAGCAAGGGCGAATAGATCCGTTGGCCGAGCTTGCCCTCGAGAAAGCTCCGCTTCTTGAAGACCGTCTCGCCGGGGAAGGAACCGGCCAGCACTTCGAGGATTTCGCCGGTGACCAGTGGATCGAGCACCACCGGCACCCTTCGGGTCGAAGGCGTCGTCGCGCCGAGATAGCTCAAAGCCAAGCGGCCGGCGGCGACGCCGACCTTTTGTGGATCCAAGCGATCGAAGAAGGGACAGCTGTCGAACTCGTAGGCGCCCTCGGCCTCCTCGCCTTGCTCGGCCACCGCCATGACGCCGAGCGAGCAGCGGCTGCGGCGGAAGCTCAAGTC
Organism: bacterium; assembly: GCA_044869875.1. Taxonomy (GTDB): domain Bacteria; phylum UBA10199; class UBA10199; order DSSB01; family DSSB01; genus DATEDP01. The sequence goes on from JBIOXX010000130.1 coordinate 5,780, forward strand.
CAGGCCCCGGGAGTTGCGGAGACGAAACTCGCTGCGCCTCTCATCGTAGCTCGCCGAACGGACGTGGCGGATTTTGGGATCGACGCCCTGGGCGGCGGCTTCGAGGTCGAGGGCCAATTGGATCTTACGGGGGTTGGCGATGGCGCTCAAGCCGGCGTCTTCGACTTGGAGGTCGAGGCTCGGCAAAGCTTGGGGCTCGGAAGGCAGCGGCTGGTCCGGTTCGGAGTCGATATAGGGCAGAGTCTCGACGGCCGAGCGAACCAAGCGCTCGATGCCGGCGGCGCTCAAATCGGTAGTGCAGGCGAAGGCGGTCTTGCTGTCGCGGAAGACGCGTAAAGCCAAGCCCTCCTGAACCGCGGCCAGCGAGGCTTCGATCGCCCCGTCCTTGGCTTCGTAATACAGCGACTCGACTCGCTCGTGGAAAATCTCGAAGTCGTCGGGCTGGGCTGGGCGGAGGGCGGAGTGGATTCGCTGGTAGAAATCTTCGGTGGTCATATTGAAAAACCTAGGCTGCGGCGTTTTTGAGCAATTCCTTGGCGTGCTTCAAGGCTTGAGGCGTGATCTCGACTCCGGCCAGCATCCGGGCGATCTCGCGGGCCCGCTCTTCGCCTTTCAAGGAACGGATTTCGGAAAAAGTCCGACCCTCGCGGACCGTCTTCTCGACCCGATAGTGATGGTCGGCGTGACAGGCGATCTGAGGGAGATGGGTCACGCAGAGCACCTGGGCCTTGGCGGCCAAGGCTTCGAGCTTGCGGCCGATCAGCTCGGCAACCTTGCCGCCGACCCCGGCGTCGACTTCGTCGAAGACGAAGGTCCCGACCTCTTCGGCCGGAAAGACGATCTCGTAAAACGCCAAAAGCAGCCGGCTGAGCTCGCCGCCGGAGACGATCTCTTCGAAGGGCCGCGGTTCCTCGCCGGGATTGAAGGAGACGAGCAGGCTCAAGCGATCGCCGCCGTCGCCGCGATAGTCGGCGAGCTCCCCGATCTTGGAAAGCTGGAATTCGAGCCGGGCATGCGGCAGGGCCAAGTCTTTCAGCGCTTCGAGCAGCTTGGCGATCAAACGCTTGGCTGCGGCCCGTCGCTTGGCGCCCAGGGCTTGGGCCGCCGCTTCGAGTTGGCGGCCGGCTTCTTCCCGCTTTTTGGCGGTTTCCTCGAGCAGGCGATCGAAATTCTCCAGCTCGCCCAAATCCTGGCTTAAAGTCGCGGCCAGCTCGACCAAGCCGGCCTCGTCGCGGTGGTACTTGCGCTTGAGCTCGGTGATCAGGGCCAGCCGCGATTCCAAGGCATCTAAATCGGTCGGTTCTTCTTCCAAG
>JBIOXX010000131.1:0-4460 GCA_044869875.1 bacterium
TCGGTGGTTCACGGCGACGCCGGGGACCAAAATTGGATCTCGATCAAATATCCCGACGGGTCTTACTATGGTTACCAACTCAATCAGGGGTTGGTATGCGACCACTAATCCAGATGGAACGGTGACCAGCGGAACGACTTCCGAAGACCCCCAGGCCGCAGCCCGGGCCGAGGCGACCGCCAAGGATCGAGGCGCCGTGCTCGGCTTCAACTCCCTGCTGCTGATGCTGCAGAGCCGGCTGGCTCGGCACGGAGAGATCTTCGGACTCTCGGTCGAGAAGGCGGCCGCCGGTTCCTTCGCGGTTCCCGACAACTTTTATGGTCCGATCGAGAACCTCGATCCCGAGTTCAAGGATCTGCTGGTGAAGCCGCTCTATTCGGCTTCCTTGAAGGCCAACGGCGAATTCTTTTCTTTCTTCCAATTCGCGGCCGATGCGCCGCTGGACTACGACAGCGAACACCGTTTCCTGAGCGGGGTTTTTGCAAAGTTGACTTGGATTCCGGCCGCGACCAACGTATTGGCCAAACCCTGATGTGGACCGCTATTCTTTACTTTGTCTTTGGAATCTTGGCCCTAATCTACGCCGCGATCATCTTGAAGCAACGTCGCACCTTCCATGGCTGGCCCAGCGTAACCGGCAAGATCCTCGAGCGCAAGGTCGACCTCTCGCCCGACGGCCGGGCCGGAAAGACCAGCGTCTCGGCCTTTCGATACGAGGCCTTGGTCAAATACAGTTATCAAGTCGAAGGCCGGGAATATAGCAATGACAAGATCTATCCCTTGGGCTGGGTCACCGCCAGCCGCAAGAATCGCGAAAAGTTCCTCGGTACCTTGCCCGATCAAATCCCGGTCCGCTACAATCCGGCCGATCCCCAGGATTCCTGCCTGCTAGCGCCGCCGCTCGGATCGGCGTTTTGGGGTATCGGACTGGGCACAGTGGTCACCCTCAGCGCGGCTCTCTACTTGCTCGTCATGCTTTTGCAATGAGCGCCGCCAGCTTGTCGGGATTCCGCATCGCGTAGATGCGGGAAATCTTTCCATCCTGGAATTCGAAGGAGAAGACGGTCTCCAAGCCGTAATGGCCGTCGGATTGTTGCCGGGCGAGGAGCATGCCGGGCCGGTTGTTGACCATCGTGAAATCGGATTTGAAGACAAGGTGCTGCTGCTGGGCCAGCCGATTGAGGCCGACCAGGAATTTGATGATCTTGGCCGGATCGTCGATCACCTTGGTCGCCGCCGCGACTTTGCCGCCGCCGTCGGACCAAAATTCGGAGTTGGCGGCGAGCAATTCCTGAAGCTTCGCTTCCTCGCCGTTGCGGGCGGCGCTGAAGAAACGCTCCAGGACCTTGAAAGATTCGGCGTCGGGCTGGTCGAAGCGCGGCCGCTCGCGTTGGATCGCCTCCCGGGCCCGCTGGCCCAGCTTGCGGCATTGCTCCTCGTTTCCTTCGACCAAGCCGGCCACTTCCTTGAAGCTGTAATTGAAGACGTCGTGGAGCAGGAACACCGCCCGCTCCATCGGCGAGAGTTTTTCCAAAATTAGCAGGAAGGCGATGCTCAAGCTCTCGGAAGTTTCGATTGGCTGGTCGGGTTCCTCCCAGGGCCGAAAGGCATTGGGCAAGGGTTCGGGCAGCCAGGGTCCGACGTATTCCTCGCGCTGCCGCGACGCCTTGCGGAGCTGGTCGATGCAGAGCCGGCTGCAGACCTTGGTCAACCAGGCTTTGGGATTCTCGACTTCTTCGGATTTGGCTTCCTGCCAGCGAAGGTAGGTTTCCTGGACCATGTCTTCGGCTTCGCTCAAGGAGCCCAGCATTCGGTAGCCCAAGGCCATGAGCTGGCCGCGATGGCGATTGAAGGTTTCGAGCGAAGCTGGGCTCATCGCTAGGAGGCCTTTTTGAAATCAAAGTTCATGATCTGGCAGGACTTGGCGTAGCCCAGCCCGCGCTTCAGCGCAGGGTACACCCGGGTCGTAGCGATGGCCATTGCCAATTCGATCAGGACGTCACGGCCGAACTTCTTTTCGACTTGCTCGCGGAGAGGTTCGGCTTCAGGCCGGTTGCTTGCGACCGCGGTTGCATAATCGAAGACCAGCTTGTCGTCGCCGCTGAGTTGTTCGGGATTTTTCACCGCCCGCTTCAGAGTTTCGGCGTCGACTCCGGCTTCGCGGCTCATGTCAATGCCGAGCTGGAGGCAAGGTCCGCAATCCTCGGACTTGGCGGCGGCGAGGCCGGCTAGGGCGTGAAGGCGGACCGGGGCCTTTTTCCGGTATTGCGAGAGCTTCGGGATATGGCTGAATTCCCGAGCCAAAGTCGGCGAGCTATCGATGACGGCATGCATGTAGCCGGCGTCGTAGTTGTACTTTCGCTCGAGTTTGGCGATGAAATAATGAAGGATTTTCTTCAGCATTTTGGGCTCCTGTCTTGAGGTTCTACACTTAAGACGGATCAGGAGCCCGATTCGGGACAGGGCCTATAATTTTTTCAAAAAATCGTCGAATTCGCGGAGCTCCGGGCCCATTTGGATGATGAAGCTGCGAGTGTCGTCGCCGCTCTTGACGGTGAAAGCGCCGGTGCCCTTGTCCCGGCTTTCGGTGCGCAGCGATTTGTCGCTCTCCAGTTTACTCAGCCATTTTTTCAGCTCGGCGGTCTGCTTCGAGTTCAAGTCCCCTTGCCGAGGCTCGCCGCCGCTGTAGGCTCCGGTTGAGCTGTTCTCGGGCCGGACCGGCAAATATTCAAAATGGGTTTGGCTTTCGGGGATGTCTTGGCCGAAACGGTAAAGGTTGGCGCTGCCGTCACTGTAAGACAGGCTCCAGGGCGTCTTGAGCTTTTCTCCAGCCTGAGCATGGGCGGCGAAGAGGAGCAGGGGCAAAAGCAAGAAGAGCAGTCTTTTCATCGGCTCATCCTAGCATTGGCGCGAGATTGTTGACAAAGCCCTTCTTTCCCATTCTGCTTAGCCCATGGCCGAGTTGTTCAAAAACTTCCTCAAGGCCTTCCAAGGCCGTGCCGGAAAATCCTGGGACAGTGTTCAATCGCTGGCCGAGCTTAATCCGCGCTACCGCTCGGTTTTGAATGGCGTCGTCGGCGACACCTTGGCCGAGCGCAAAAGCCGCCTTGCCATTCCGATGAGCCTGATCGGCGAAGCCAAGGGCGGAAAGCTCTGCCTCCTCGTTCATGGGCTCTGCGATTCCGAAGAAACCTGGCGTTTCCCCGACGATCCGTCGACGAGCTACGGCTCGCTGCTCCAAAGTGACTTCGGCTACACGCCGCTCTATCTGCGCTACAACACCGGCCTTCACATCTCGACTAATGGCCGGGCCTTGGCCAAGCTCCTCACCGAGATCGAGGAGAGCTCGCCCGGCGCGATCCAGGAGCTCATCTTCATCGGCCACAGCATGGGCGGGCTGGTGGTCCGCAGCGCCTGCCATTACGGTCAGGAGGCCGGCGCCAATTGGGCGCGGCGGGTGAGGAAGATTTTCTTTTTGGGCACTCCTCATCTCGGGACCGACTATGAGAAGATCGGCAATCTTACCGCCACGATCCTCAAGCTCATCCCCAACCCGGTGACTTGGGGCCTGGCCAACTTGGGAAATCGGAGAAGCGCCGGGATCAAGGACCTCCGTTTCGGTTATTTGCTGGATGAAGACTGGAAAGATCAGAACCCCGACGCGCTCTGGAAGGACAATAGCCATTCTGTTCCATTGCTCGAGGGAGCTGAGCACTATCTCATCGCCGGAAGCATCGCCCAGGATTCGGAGAATTTCCTGATTCACTATTTCGGCGATGGTTTGGTTCCGAGCGCGAGCGCCGCCGGTCGGAGCTTGCTCAAGAAGAAGAAGATTCCCTTCGTCGAGGACCATTTCAAGCTGCTCAAGGGCGTATCTCACACCGCTTTGGCCCGGCACCCAAAGGTTTATCAACAAATCAAGCAATGGTGTTTGCCGTCTTGACATTGAAGTGCGGCGATGCTGAAGAAGCTTCATGACACCGCTTGACGAAGCCTTGCTGGCCGCCCAGGGCGATCCGGCTTTGGTCGACCAATTTTACGCTTTGTTTCTTTCGACCATGCTCTTCGTTCCGATCTACGAACGTTCGTCCAATGTTCCGGCCGGAGTCAGCGGACGACTCGAAGAAGATACGCCGATGCGGCCGATCGTGATTCCGGACGGGGAGCTTCAGTACATCCCGATCTTCGACAGCCTCGATAAATTGGTTTCTTGGGCCCAGCAAGAGGTGCAGTACATGCAGGTCCCGGCTCATGCCTTTTTGGAAGGACTCCATCCCAGCGTTCACCTGGCATTGAATCCGAGCCACGAACCGGCAAAGGAGTTCGTTCCCGACGAAATCACCTGGCTGAAGACCTGGGTCGACACCCAGGCTGCCGAAACCACGATTCAAGCCGGGACGAAGTTTCGCATCGAGGCGCCGAAGCGGATTCCCCATGCCATGCAATCGAAGCTCTTCGAG
>JBIOXX010000132.1:0-3264 GCA_044869875.1 bacterium
AGCGAGATCCTCATCCAACCGGCGCCGACCTTGAAGGGTGAGATCCAAGTCCCCGGCGATAAGTCGATCTCCCATCGGGCGGTCATGCTTTCAGCTTTGGCCGAAGGGCGTTCGGTGCTTCGCGGCCTGCTGATGGGCGAGGACGTCTTGTCGACCATCGGCTGCTTTCAGGCGATGGGCGTGCCGATTCAAGTCGAAAAAGATAAAGTCGTCGTCGACGGCGTCGGCTTGCGCGGACTGAAAGCTCCGGCCGTGGTTCTCGACTGCGGAAATTCCGGGACAACCTTGCGCCTGATGATGGGCATCCTCGCCGCCCAGCCTTTCGAGACCCGGTTGACCGGCGACGCCAGCCTCAATCGCCGACCGATGGAGCGGGTCGCCAAGCCGCTCCGCGAGATGGGCGCCCAGATCGAAGAATTTCGGGCTTCCGAAACCGAGCGGGTGATGAAGGTCACCGGTCGGCCGCTGCGCGGGATTCATTACAAGCTGCCGATGGCCAGCGCCCAGGTGAAGAGCGCGATCTTGCTGGCGGGACTCTATGCCTCCAGCGAAACGATCGTGGAAGAGGGGATGGCCTCGCGCGATCATAGCGAGATCATGCTGGCCGCCAAGGGCGCCGATCTAAAACGCGAAAATGGGCTGATTCGCCTTAAGCCGGCCACTCGATTGAAAGCCGAAGACCTCGAGATTCCCGGCGACATCAGCTCAGCCGCTTTCTTCCTGGTCGGCGGTGCCATCGGGAAGAATTCCGAGATTTTGCTTAAGAACGTCGGCATCAATCCGACCCGAACCGGAATCCTCGATGTCCTGCGGGCGATGGGCGCGAGGATCGAAGAAATCCAGCCGCAGACCATCGGCGGCGAAGCCGTCGCCGACCTTCGGATCAAGTCCTCAGCGCTGAAAGCGACACGCATCGACGGCCCGATAATCCCCCGCCTGATCGACGAGATTCCCATCCTCTGCATCGCCGCCGCGGCGGCTCAGGGCAAGACCGAGGTCCGGGACGCCGCCGAGCTAAGAGTGAAGGAAACCGACCGTATCGCGGCGATGCAGCGCGAACTGGCCAAACTGGGCGTGAAGACCCAAGCCAATCCCGGCGGCATCGATGTCACCGGTCCGGCTGCCTTTCAAGCTGGCGACTTCGAGAGCGGCGGCGACCACCGCGTCGCGATGAGCATGGCGATCGCCGCGACGCTGGCTCCCAGCCCTTCGCGGATCCACGACATCGAGTGCGTCCAAACTTCCTATCCCAATTTTTTCCAACACCTCGAAAGCTTGGTTTCCACAACCCGATGACATTGGGTCACACTCGTCCATTCATGGTTCATGACCGGCGTCTGCGACAGGCCATCCTCTTCGCCGCACTCTGCGCCGGCATCATGCTCTACGGAATTTTTTCGGACTTCGCCCCGCTGATAGGGATCGGTCTTGGCGGGCTCGTCGTCGCGCTCCTCTTAGTGCTGCTATTGGCGGTGACCCGCTCGCGCTTGCGCCAAACCTTGGACGACATGGTCACCGGCAACCGTTTCGTCCATTGGGTCTACTCGCCCGAGTTTTGGGAAGGCCACCTTCGGCGCGAGCGTCGGCGCAAGAAGCTCGAAATTGGCAAATATCTCGCGATTGGACTGATCCCGGGGACAATGCTGGGCCTGCTGGTAGGAGGGCTCGAATATTGGGGCGAAAGAAAAATGCCGCTCTCGACCTCACTTTTCCATGGCGCCCTCGCTATTCTGGCGATGGACGTCTTGTTCGGGATCGTCGGCCTCTTCACCGACCTCTATCGCTGGCTTCGCTTCCTCGAGCTCAAGCGACTCGGCGGCGAAGTCCTGATCGGTACGCCGGGCCTTTACTACAGCGGCGATCTCTATAAGAGCCGTTTCCACCCCCGCTTCCTCAGCGTCGCATGGGGAGAGCAGGACGGCTTGGCCCATCTGCTTTTTAAGTTCGAAGTTCGGGTGAAGAACGGCTTCTACATCGAAGAAGTGCTGGTACCGGTGCCGCCGGGCCGCGAAGCCGAAGGGAAAGCGGCCCTACAAAGCGTTCAACAAAGCTGGTAAACGCGCCCGCGAATTAGTTCACATTCTCTTCCTTCAAATTCTTCAATCTAAAATCCTCCGAGCTATAAAAATCAAGCCTTTACGCGATCCCTACCTTGGCACGTCGGCTGCAATCCAATCTCCCGAGGATCAAAATCTTAGGGGAGAAGTATGGATTCCAAAATATCGACGGGGATCTCTCAACGTCGAAGCGATCCTGAAAATCCTGTTCGATCCGAATTCGGCCAAGAGACTGGTGATTCGAAGGAAGAACGTCAGCTTCGCGATGAGCTCAAGCGCTTGCTCGGGCCCTTGATGCCATCCTTGCTCCGCGACTCCAACGGCGCCTTGGATTTAAGCCGAATTGCGACCAAAGATTTCGAAGAATTTAAGACCTTCCTCGCCGACCAAGTCGCTTTGAACGACGGCAAATCCTTCCGCAACCCCTATCAAAAGTTACTGAAAAGCGAAGACTTCCGCTCCTTGCTCCGATTGCTCTATCGAGAGAAGGATCCCACCAGCTTCGCTTCGAATTCAGTGGAAGAAGGGCGCCATCAACTCGACGAGCTGACCGGGGCGCTGATCGAGATCGACGCCGACGCCTTCGTCCAACGGCAATTGAACAGCCGCGAGGGATTGTTCCGCCTGCACCATGTCCTGGGGGATGTGGAGCTTTTCACCCGCGACCAAAGGGCCGACGTGGTCAAGGCAGTGGCCCGAGCCCGGAGTGAGAGCGGCGACGAGCTCTATTCCTACTGCATCGATCAAGAGATCTCGATGTGGAACTATTTTAATCTGGGAGTGAACGAGGAAGAGCTGAATCGGGCCACCGGACTAGCCACCAAGTTAATTGAAGGATTGGAAGATCGGCTACCCACGTCCAAGCCGGACTTTAATCCAATGCCGGGAATCGAAGCCGCCGAAATCGCCAAATTCCAAAAGCTCCAGAAAGAAAAGTCCGGCGATCCCAATCCGGTTTCCCAGGCTCAGGCCGCTTTGGCCGAGCTTTGGCTGTTGACGGCGAACCGAAAGCTTTGGATTGTCAACAATCGTTTCGCCGGCCTGGAGGATCGAGCTCACGCCCTAAAACGCATCGAAGGGCTTCTCGCCAAGAGCGAAAGCATCGAAGACGAAAGCGGCTTTCGGACCTTCAACGAGGAGCTACAGGATTTCTTGGAAGGGCCGGTGACCACCGACGGCGACGGCATCGGCTCCTGGCTGAGCTATC
>JBIOXX010000133.1:0-7171 GCA_044869875.1 bacterium
AGATGCTTAATCACAGGGCCTTGTCCTAATGGCCCTTACCCGGGACGCGCTTTTAGCGGATTGTTTATCGGAAGCAAGGCTTAACTTTTGTGGGGGAGTATTATGGGAAAATTTCTTAAACTACTTAGGGCCGATTCCCTAAGTAGTTGAAAGAATGGTCGGGGCGACTGGATTTGAACCAGCGACTCCTTGCTCCCGAAGCAAGTACTCTACCAGGCTGAGCTACGCCCCGATGGGGCCTTCGCTTAGCGCGAAGGCGAACCCTTTTTCTACTGGTATTTCTTCAAGAGAGCCAAGGCTTTTTTCTTTTCCTTGGGCGGCCGGAAAGCTTGGCCCTTGCCGGGCCGGCGGGCGGCGCGCTTCTCGGCTTCGTCTTCGAAATCCGAACCCTCCAATATCTTCGCGACCTCGCGCTCGAATTCCTGGGACTTCAGGATCGAAGCCCGGGCCTTTACCGCCGCTTCCAAAATCATCTTGTCGGAGCTGACTACCACCGCGGCTTCACCCTTCTCCCGGGCCAAGGCTATGATCTCCTCGTCGGCGGTATAGCCGCCGCGCGAGGCCAAGACCGTCAAACCGTGGATTTGCTCGCGCAGCATCTGGTCGTGAAGGCCGGAATAGGCGTCGAAGACCACCCAGACCTTTTCACCGGTCCGCTCGCCGAAATGCCCCAACCAGCGCAGCGCCGCGGCTCGCCCTTTCGGCCCATTCCGGGCCTCCAGGTCGGAGAAGCGGAAGCTCTGCCGAATGAAGTTGTAACCGTCGACGATCCAAATTGTGGACATAAAAGCTAAAATGCTGGGCAGACTGATTAAAAAATAATCAAATGCCCATAGATTAATCAATTTTTAAGGTCCCTGAGACACTCGATTTCCCAATATCTCAATGTTATTTCAAGAGATTTTCTCGACTGCCTGCTGGCATAGGGCTTGCTCGTAGTAGGCCCGAGCCCAAACAGCCTATGTCCGCACGTTTATCCGCGGAAGCTCATGGCTTTTACTGTTTTCGAACAGAGAAGGAGACGACGCATGTTGCGAAGAAGAAAAAATCTAGTAATGTTGTTGATGTTAATGGTCGGGCTCATGCCCGCCGTGGCCTTTGGCCAAGATCCAAGCACCGGGGACGTGAAGGTCATGCTCGACACGGTTTGGGTCATGGTTACCGGCTTCCTGGTCTTCTGGATGAACGCCGGTTTCGCCTTGGTCGAATCCGGTTTGGCTCAATCCAAGAACTGCGTCAACATCCTCGCTAAAAACTTCATCGTCTTCGCCATTTCGTCTCTGGCTTATTACGTCATCGGCTGGGGCTTGATGTTCGGTGATGGCAGTCCCTATATCGGCATGCAAGGACTTTGGTTCCTGAGCGGCGCCGACAACTCTCCGGCCACCGCCGACGCCTACCAAGGCGTTTATTCGGCGATCAACTGGACCGGCGTTCCGCTCTTCGCCAAGTTCTTCTTCCAGCTGGTCTTCGCCGGAACCGCCGCCACCATCGTCTCGGGCGCGGTTGCCGAGCGGGTCAAGTTTCTTTCCTTCATTCTCTTCAGCTTCATCCTCGTCGCCATCCTTTATCCGATCACCGGGCACTGGATCTGGGGCGGTGGCTGGTTGGCCAAGTTGGGCGTTTGGGATTTTGCCGGCTCCACCGTCGTTCACTCGGTGGGTGGCTGGGCGGCTTTAGCCGGTGTTATCGTGCTAGGCCCGCGTATCGGACGATACGTCGGCGGGAAAGTCAATCCGGTCCCCGGCCACAACATGACCAGCGCCACTCTCGGCGCCTTGATCCTCTGGTTGGGCTGGTTCGGATTCAACCCCGGTTCGACGATGGCGGCGGCCGCCAACGATATCGCTCGGATCGCGGTCGTCACCAACTTTGGAGCCGCGGCTGGTTTGATCGCTTCGACGATCGTTGCATGGCTGGTCCTGGGCAAACCCGATCTCTCGATGTTGATCAACGGTTGCTTGGCCGGCTTGGTAGCGGTTACCGCTCCTTGCGCCTATATCAGCGCCGGCTCCGCGATCATCATCGGAGCGCTTGGTGGCGTCTTCGTTGTTTTCGCGGTGCTCTTCTTCGACAAGATGAAGTTGGATGATCCAGTCGGCGCCCTCTCGGTCCACTTGGTCAACGGCATTTGGGGCACCTTGGCAGTCGGACTTTTCGCCCAAGATCAATTTACGCCCAACACCACTGGCAACGGGCTCCTCTTCGGCGGAGGCGCCGGGCTTTTCACCCACCAGCTGATTGGTGTCGCGGCGGTGGGGGCCTTCACCCTAGTGGCTTCATTGATCGCTTGGTTTGCGATCAAGGTGATCTTCGGCATTCGGGTGACGGAGGAAGAAGAGCGCGATGGACTGGACCATGGCGAGCATGGCAACAACGCTTACCCCGATTTCGTCAGCGCTGCCGCCGCTTTAAAGATGTAAGGCTTTGGCCGGGACCTTTGAAGGTCCCGGCCTTTTTTTTCCAAACGTGCATTGGTTTTCAAAAATTGAAGCGGAGTAGTGACCCGCTTCGATCAAAATCCAAAGAACGTGTGCATCGTCTCAAATTGATTAGGAGAGGAACATGAAAATGCGTCTCAAACCCAAAATTGTCGGGGCACTTATGTCCTTGCTGGTCCTGACCGCCGGAGGGGTGGCGTTCAGCCAAACCGAAGCTCCGCCAGCGCCCGCAGCCACTGGCTCCGCCAAAAGCGAACCCAGCCTCGAACAGCGGGTCGCCGACCTCGAAGCCTACGTCAACAACGGGGCTCGGGGTGCCGATGCCGCCGACAGCACCGTCACCTCCAAGGTTGGCGGCGCCGGACCCGGCCACAATGCTTGGATGATGACCTCGGCGGCCCTGGTTCTCTTCATGACCTTGCCGGGCCTGGCTCTCTTCTATGGCGGCTTGGTCCGCAAGAAGAACGTCCTCTCGGTTTTGGCTCAATGTCTTGGCATCACCGGCTTGGTGACGATCTTGTGGTGGGCGGTCGGTTACAGCTTGGTGTTTTCGCCTGGCGGGCCGATCATCGGCGGGCTCGACTTCGCATTCCTGAAGGGAATCGATTCGAATCCCAACACTAATTATTCTTACTGGGTTTCGCAGAACGTCTTCTGCATGTATCAGATGATGTTCGCGATCATCACTCCGGCCTTGATCATCGGTGCTATCGCCGAGCGGATGAAGTTCTCCTCGGTGCTGATGTTCGTGGCGCTCTGGATGTTCGTGATCTACTTCCCGCTCGCCCACATGGTGTGGGGCATCGACGGCTTAATGAACGGCGTATGGAACGCCGGCGCCAGCATCAAGGCCATCGACTTCGCCGGCGGAACCGTCGTCCACATGTCCTCGGGTTGGTCGGCGCTCCTGCTCTGCATCATCCTTGGTAAACGCATCGGCTTCGGCAAGGAACACATGCCGCCCCATAGCATGGTGCTCTGCATGGTCGGCACCGGCATGCTCTGGGTCGGGTGGTACGGCTTCAACGCCGGCAGCGCGGTTGCCGCCGACGGCGTCGCCGCCAACGCCTTCATGACCACGACGGTTGCGGCTGCGGTCGCCACCTTTTCCTGGGGCCTGGCCGAATGGGTCACCCGGGGCAAGCCCAGCGTCCTCGGCTTCTGCTCCGGTGCGGTTGCCGGCTTGGTCGTCATCACCCCCGGCGCCGGCTTCGTCAGCGTCGGCTCGGCGGTCATCATCGGGATCTTCGCCGGCATCGTGCCCTTCCTGGCCGTTACCAAGCTCAAACACTGGCTCGGTTACGACGATGCCTTGGACACCTTCGGCGTTCACGCCATCGGTGGAACCATGGGTGCGCTCTTGACCGGCATCTTCGCAACGGCCGACGTCAACGCCAACCTCAATACCAACTTGGCCGACATCCTGTCGAAGGGGTCGCTTTGGATCGAGCAACTCAAGGCGATGGGCTTGACCATCGTCATGTCGCTGCTCGGCACTTTAGTGATCGCCTACCTGCTCAAGTTTACCTTGGGACTGCGACCTGCTCCCGAAGTCGAAGTCCAAGGCTTGGATCTGAACGAGCACGGAGAAGAGGGATATATTTACTAGAATTGAAGGGTTAAATACCCGGAAAGGACCGAATATGAAAAAAGTGGAAGCCATCATCAAGCCCTTCAAGCTCGACGAAGTGAAAGAGGCCCTCCAAGACGTTGGAGTCCAAGGACTCACCGTCTCCGAGGTCAAAGGCTTCGGCCGCCAGAAGGGTCACACTGAGCTCTACCGCGGCGCGGAATACGTCGTCGACTTCCTTCCCAAGATTAAATTGGAAGTTGTCGTCGGAGACGCCGATGCCGCCAAAGTGGTCGAAACCATCCAAAATGCCGCTAAAACCGGCAGGATCGGCGACGGCAAAATCTTCCTCACCCAAGTCGATGAGGTCATTCGAATTCGCACCGGAGAAACCGGCCAGAACGCGATCTAAAACCCATTGAATATCTTGACAGCTATCGGGGGGTGGCTTAGCCCACCCCGATAGCCTTTCCAGGTTCAATATTCTTTCTAAAGGAGAATCCCCATGGGAATGAGTCCCAAAGACGTAGTCGATCTCGCCAAAAAGAACGGCGCGGTCATGGTCGACCTTAAGTTCATCGATTATCCGGGTGTGTGGCAGCATCTCACGATCCCGATCAGCGAATTCGACGAAGGTTTCTTCGAGCGCGGTCAGGGTTTCGACGGTTCCTCCATCCGTGGCTGGCAACCGATCCACGCCTCCGACATGCTACTGATTGCCGATCCGACCACCGCGGTGATGGATCCGATCATGGCCCATCCGACCTTGAGCCTGATCTGCAACATCTACGATCCGATCACCCGTGAACCGTATTCCCGCGATCCGCGCTACATCGCCCAAAAGGCCGAGGCTTTCTTAAAGTCTTCGGGCGTTGGCGAAGTCGCCTACTTCGGTCCCGAAGCCGAATTCTTCATCTTCGACGACGTTCGCTTCAGCCAGACTTCCAATGAAGCCTACTACTCGGTCGATTCGGTCGAAGGCATCTGGAACTCCGGCCGCGACGAAGGGCCCAACCTGGGTTACAAGCCGCGTCACAAGGAAGGTTACTTCCCGACTCCTCCGACCGACAGCTTGATGGATCTTCGCACCGAGATCTGCCTCACCTTGGAAAAGGTCGGCATCCGGGTCGAAGCCCAGCATCACGAAGTCGCCACCGGCGGCCAATGCGAGATCGACATGCGCTTCGATAGCCTCACCAAGATGGCCGACAAGCTCATGTGGTTCAAATACATCATCAAGAACGTCGCGGTGAAGCACGGCCGTACCGTCACCTTCATGCCGAAGCCGCTCTTCGGCGACAACGGTTCGGGCATGCACTGCCATCAGTCGATCTGGAAGGGTGATACCAATCTCTTCGCCGGCGACAAGTATGGCGGTCTTTCCGACCTCGGCCTCAACTATACCGGTGGTATCCTGAAACACGCCCCGGCGACCTGCGCCTTCACCAACCCGACCACCAACAGCTACCGTCGTTTGGTCCCGGGTTTCGAAGCGCCGGTCAACCTGGCTTACTCCAGCCGGAACCGCTCGGCCGCGATCCGTATCCCGATGCTTTCGCCTTCGCCGAAGGCCAAGCGCATCGAGTTCCGCACTCCCGATCCGTCCTGCAACGCCTACTTGGCCTTCGCGGCTATGTTGATGGCCGGCTTGGATGGCGTTGAGAAGAAGCTCGACCCGGGTCAGCCCCTCAACAAGAACATCTACGCCCTGACCCCCGAAGAGCTGAAGGACATCCCCAGCGTTCCGGGCTCGCTCGAAGAGTCGCTCAACAACCTGAAGAAGGATCATGCCTTCCTCAAGAAGGGCGACGTCTTCACCCAAGACGCCCTCGACATGTGGATCGAGTACAAGACCGACAACGAGATCAATCCGGTCAAGTTGCGTCCTGTGCCTTACGAGTTCGCGCTGTACTACGACATCTAGTCGGCGGCTTATCGCATTCAAAACCCCCGTCCGGACTCCGGGCGGGGGTTTTTATTCCCCAAAACGGCCCTTGCCAAAAGAGAACGATCGTTCTAATATTTGCTCATGAACAAGGGACAAGCCACCCGACAGAGCATTTTGGAGCACGCCGTAGGTCTGGCCAGCCGGATTGGCTTAGAGGCCTTGAGCATCGGCAAATTGGCCGAGGCCCTCAATCTCTCCAAGAGCGGACTCTTCGCTCATTTCCGTTCCAAAGAAGCTCTCCAGATTCAAGTTCTGGAACATGCCGCCGAGCGTTTCGTCGAGACGGTAATCAAGCCGGCTCTGAAGGCGCCGCGGGGCATTCCCCGGCTCCAAGCCATCTTCGAGCGCTGGCGGAAGTGGCCCGAGGCCAACAGCATGGCCGGCGGCTGCCTCTTCGTCGCCGCTGCCACTGAGCTCGACGACCGACCCGGCCCGGCCCGCGAGTATCTGGTTCAACAGCAAAAGGATTGGCAGGAAACTCTGGCGACGATTGCCAAGACGGCGGTCTCCGAGGGCCACTTCAGCGAAGACGTCGATCCCGGCCAATTCGCCTTCGAGTTTTACGGCATCATGCTCGTCTATCATTTCACCGTTCGGCTGGGCATCGATCCCGAAGCCGACGTGAAGGCCGACCGGGCCTTCAAGGCCCTGATCGCCAAATCTCAGACTCATTGAGGGAAAGGTAAGAATGCAAAAGGAGGCCTTATGCGCTCAAAAAATAGCACGAACGTTCGATTAACGACTGCCTTTTATAAGGCCGGTTTCCGAGTCTTTGGAACCCTGGTTCCGCCGCTGGCGGCGGCTCAAGCCGAAAAGATTTTTCGAACGCCGCCTTTTCATCCGGTTTCGGAGGAAGAGAGCCGAGTCCTAGCTCGGGCTAAGAAATTCCGGATCCCGACCAAGCAAGAGGTGTTGGCGGTCTACCTTTGGGGCAACGGCCATGGGCCGATGATTCTCTTGGTCCACGGTTGGGGCGGCAGCGCCGGTCAATTTCATCCCTTGATCGATCCCTTGCTCAATGCCGGATACCAAGTTTTGGCATTCGACGCCCCTGCCCATGGCGAATCCTCGGGCGAGCTGAGCTCACTGATCCAATTCGCCGAAGCGCTGAAGCGGGTGGCCGATTGGGCCGGCCCGCTTCACGGCATCCTCACCCATTCGATGGGTGGGGCGGCGGCCTCGATGGCCTTGGCCGGGGGCTTGGAGGCGGAG
>JBIOXX010000134.1:0-10598 GCA_044869875.1 bacterium
GGCCGCGACGACGACGCCCTTTCCAAGCCCCTTCGGGGCCGTCGAGGAGGCCGCGGCCTTGGGCGTCGGCTCGGTGGATTTTACCTGGCTCTTCCTGAAGATGATCTTCGCGATGATCGTGGTCATCGCCCTGGCGATCGTGATTTTGCGCTATATCGTCCCGAAGCTCGGGCTTCATCGCGGCGGCTCGAGGCGCACCGACCTGAGGGTGGTGGACCGGATTCCCCTCGATTCGAGGAAATCGCTGTTTGTGTTGGAAGTGGAGGGACGTCGCCTCCTGCTGGGAGCCAGCGATCACCATGTCGGCCTCGTCGCCGATCTGGGAGCGGCTCAAACGGAAGACGAGGATGATGACGAAAAAGCTTAAAGACTTTTGGTTGCGCCATCGCCGGTCCTGCTTGCTGGGATTGGCGGCATACTTTGTCCTGTGCCTCGGCGCCGGCGCGCTTTGGGCCCAAGGCAAGTTCGATCAGCCGGTCAGCAAGCCGCTGATGATCGTTTTCGCGTTGATCGCCCTGGCGGTCGTGCCGATCCTGCTGACGATGATCACCTCCTTTGTCAAGATCGCGGTGGTCCTGGCCCTGATCCGCAACGCCCTCGGCACCCAACAGATTCCGCCCAACCAGATCATCACCGGCTTGGCCATGATCCTGACCGTCTACATCATGATGCCGGTGGGCTTGGATATTTACCGGGCGGCGAATAGCAGCTTTGAGGCGACCAGCAATCAAGGGGTTTTCTCTCAAGCCACGGTGGCTTTGTTGCAAGACGCCGTCAATAAGGGCAAGGAGCCGATGCGGAACTTCCTGGTCAAGAACGCCAGCGGCAAGGACCGCACGATGTTCTACAACCTGGCCCGCCAAATGCGGAAACCCGAGGACCGGGCCGGCCTCCAGAACAACGATTTCATCGTCCTGATCCCGGCCTTCGTCATCAGTGAATTATCCGAGGCTTTTCAGGTCGGGTTTGTGATATTCTTGCCCTTCCTGGTCATCGACATGGTGGTGGCCAACATCCTTTTGGCCTTGGGCATGTTCCAACTTTCGCCGGTCACGGTGTCCTTGCCTTTCAAGCTCTTGCTCTTCGTGCTGGTGGATGGCTGGTACTTGATTGCCCGCGGCCTGATATTGGGGTACACCTAAAATGGAAAGCTATATCCTCGCCATCGGCAAACAAGGCCTTTTCCTCACTCTAATCCTGTCGGCGCCGGCCGTCTTGGTCGCTTTGATCACCGGATTGATGATCAGCTTGGTCCAGGCGACGACCCAGATCCAGGAGCAGACGCTGACCTTCGTTCCCAAGCTGGTCGGAGTCTTCCTGATTTTGGCTCTCACCGGCCCCTGGCTGATGTCGCAGATGATCGCTTTCACCAAGGCACTCCTCGAAGGATTTCCAAGGTATATTCACTAGTGAGGGCAAGGCACGGCTTTGCCGGGCCGCGCAGCAAATTCGCAGAATTTGCGAAGCACCATAGCTACCGCCATGTTCAGTTTTTCCAGCTCTCAGCACTTCCTCGATACGCTGGGGATCCACCTTGATCTCTACCGCTTCATCTTGATCGGCGGCCTCATCTTCACCCGCCTCTTCGTCCTGGCCTTGTTCGTGCCTTTCCTCGGCGGCCGGCCGGTGCCGGGACGGATCCGCATCACGATCAGCATTTTGCTGATGCTCTTTTTCTTTCCGGCCGTCATGGCGAACGCGACCGAGACCTTACCTTCGGAGGGCGCCGGTTTTCTCTTTGCGTTGTTCCTGAAGGAGATGCTGGTCGGCATCCTGATTGGAATGCCGCTGGTCTTTCTTTTTTACGGCATTCAATCGGCGGGCAATATGGTCGACAACCAACGCCAGTTGGCTAACGCCCGCATTTTCAACCCGGCTCTCGGCTCCCAGGCCTCCTTGTTCGGCGTGTTTTATTACCAACTGGCCTTGGTCTCCTTCATCGCGATCGGCGGCCACCGGCTGTTTATTCAGGGCATTGGGGAGAGCTTCCAGATGGTGCCGGTCCTGAAAATGCCCGACATCCAGCCCGGCCTGACCCCCATGCTGGAGCTGATTATCCGGCTGACCGCCGATACCCTGCTGATCTGCCTCCAGCTCTCGGCCCCGATTTTGATCGCCATTTTCATCGCCGACCTCATCCTGGGTTTGACCAACCGGGTGGCCCCAATGATCAACGTTTTCGAAATGGGCTTTAATATCAAGGGGTTCGTTGGCATGTTGCTGGCCTATTTCAGCCTGCCCATCGTCTATGACCAGATGAAGGTCTGGTTCCTCAAGACTCTTCAGGTAAGCCAGCAGATTCTCCAGCAATTCCTGAAATGACGCGCTGCGCAAAAAGCGGCGGAAGGCCTTCCTTCGGCTAGTCGAAGTCCGCCGAACCCGTTAAAATGAGAGCGAATTAGGACTGCTTTCAAGCAACTCCGGCTTGGAGCGTTTCCGATAATCGGAGGGAGCTGGCTTTCTATCAAGCCAAAGGAGAGGTCATGAGCCAAGTTAAGAATTCCGGGACGGATCGCACCGATCGAAGCCAACAACGCCAGGACGAATTCAATAGCAACGATCCTTACGCCAACCAGTACGGCAGCGATTATGACTTCGACGGCGGCAACGTCAATTCCGGCGGCGAGATCCAAGATTACGGCACCGGCGGAACTGGTGGAACTTATCCGACCGGTGGCAGCTCTCCTTACGGCGGTCCGACCGGCCCCGGCCAAAATACCGGTAGCAAAGGCCTCGCAACCGGCGGTGGCTTCAGCGAGCCGCCCAGCTCCGACGCCGGCGCTTACTTGCAGACTTTAGTTCAACAAGGCCTCTCTCCTACCCAGATCAAACAGCAGATGCAGCAGCTTTACGGTTGGACTCCGACCGATGCCGACATCTACTACGCCAAGCAGGGCTTGGGCGGCTACGAAACCCCGCCCAACGGCTATCCCCAATACAGCAGCGGCAAGAACATGGGCGTTTACGCCAAGGGTTACGGCAGCCCCGAATTCACGAAGTTCATGGATCAGCAGCAGCAGATGCAGGATGCCAAGGGCATGGCCCGCGACGCCAAGAAGAAAGAGCAAGAGGCCAAGGTCAAGATCCACATGATCCTCTTGCAGATCATGATGGGCGACATCGCCGGCGCGCTTCGCTCTTACGCGGTGTTGATGGACCGCGACATGCGTCAGTTCACCCGCTTGATCGTCAAGAAGCTCGACGGCGTGCGCCAGGCTCGATCCACCGTCATCCGCAACTTCGCCCGCCAGCAGCCGCCTCGGGCTTATGCCGGCAACAATCCGCAGACCGCGGCCCGGGCCCAGGACAAGTCGGCGAAGTACACCCAGTTCGTTCAGATGAGCACTCAGCTGATGAACGAATTGCAGAACACCGAGCGCGAATTGGTCGATGCCCTCCAGACCCAGTTCCGCAACCTGGAAACTTTTTGGCAGACCGTTGCGACCTTCCGCGACGAGACCTTCCGCACCAACGACCGCGTCATGACGATGCGGTAAGAAGGAGGTTGTTCAAGGGGTTTTTGCGATATTATCTTGTCAGTCTTTACGGGACGTTTTAGCCTATTGACCTATGGTCATCCCTAAAAATCCATCGAGTCCCGGTTCCGCTCCGGACGCAGGAGCGACAGAGTCCCCGCCGCCTTGGCTCAACGCGCTGGGCGAATTGCTCGACAAGATCGATCCCAAGGATTCCGAGAAGGCGCTGCGCGACCTAGAAGAGTTTATTCAGGGAGATTCGACTTGGGCCGAAGTCCAAGGAATCCCCCAGCAGATGCTCTTGGACATCGCCGAAAGAGGCTATCTCAAGTTCAAGAGCGGACGCATGAAGGAGGCCGAGATCCTGTTCAAGGGACTCTCCGCTCTGGACCATAAAACCGCCTACTACCATACGGCCTTAGGCGCGATTTACCAGAAGCAGGAGAATTACCTCGATGCCCTGGCCGAATACACGGCAGCCATCGAGCTCGATCCCGAGGACGCCACGGCCTACGTCAACCGCGGCGAGATTTACTACCTGCTCGGGTCCGACGATTTGCCGATGCAGGATTTCGAAGCCGCGATTCAGCTCGATCCCGGGGCCAAGGATCCCTGGGCCAACCGGGCCCGCTTCCTCAAGAAGCAGGTCCTCGACGAGCGGGCCGAGTATGATGCCGCAGAAAAGGCGGCGAAGGGATAAGAGAGAAGCCGAACGGCTTAGGAGTGCAGACCCATGGCGATGAAAAACATTCGCGATAATATCGCGATCCAAAATCAGATGAACGAAGCCCTGCAAAGCGCAGGGGTCGATAAAGCAGCCCTCGATAAGCTGATGTCGACGGCCTCCATCGAAAAAATTCTTGGCGATAAGTCGGCGGTCTACGGTTACTTCAAACTGGCGGCCCTCGGCCTCAACAACGTGGTCGATCCCCAGCAATACTACGAGGTCCGGGGCTCGATCCCGACCCCCGACCAATATAAAGAATATTACGACAATCAAAATCCCCAACCGACGCCTTACTTCAACATGATCCCGGTCAAGGACCTCTTCAATCCTGAGGCCTTGGGGCAAAGCGCCGGCTTCACCCAGGATCAGGTCGTCGCCTATGGCAAGCTCTTGGCCAGTCCGGGCAATGGCGGCCAGGGTACGAATTGGGATGACGTCCAAGGCGGAGCGACCGGTGGAGGCGCTGGAAAAGCAATGGCCACCAAGTCTTTGGCCCCGCCAGGCGGCGCGCCAGGCTTTGGCGGTGGTGGTGGACCGGTTCCTCCCGGCGGCTTCGCCCCCGGCGGTCCTTCGACCGGCTATCCCGGCGGCTTCGACCCGACCGCCGGCACCCAAGAGGCTCGCAATTACGTCGATGCCAATTTTCAAGGCGATCCGAACTACGGCTGGTTCCTCCAGCTCTTCAACCGCCAGGATTTCGTGACCGGCATCTATGCTTCGGGCACCCAGATGCTTGACGATATCCGCCGCCAGCGCCAGTCGATCTTGTCCGAGATGTCGGGAGCCGACCCCAAAACGGTGACCATGCTCAATTACAAGATGCAGGATTTGAACAGCACCGAACGCGAGATCACCGACAAGATGATGCGGGCCCAGCATTACCAGGATGAGTTCGTCAACATGGTCAAGGGTATGGTCGACAAGCAGATGCAGACGACGGATTCGATCATCCGGAACATGCGAAACTAAGACTTTGGCTTTTGCTGGCGGAATTCCCGCGGATTCGATAGATTATCGTCGTGGCAGACAACGAAAACCTTCCTCTTCCCATGAGTGCTGAGGAGCGGGGCGCTAGCAAGCTGCATGACCCCACCCCCCAACGGCGCAAGTACGTCATCGAGCTGCTCTATAAATTCATGACCAATCAGATCTCTTATGCCCAGATGGCGGGGATCTCCCAGCGCGACCTTTTCCTGCTCTCCGAGGTCGGCCACGTCAAGCTGAAGCACGGCCGGGTCGACGAGGCCAAGAAGATCTTCGACTGCCTGGTCCATATCGATCACAAGAATCCCTTCTACCATGCCTGTCTTGGCAGCATTTACCAGAAGCAGGGCAAGTTCGTGGATTCGGTCTTCGAGTTTTCGGAAGCTCTCAAATACAAGAAGGACGACATCTCGGCCCTGGTCAACCGCGGTGAGATCTACCTCGTCCACAAAAATTTCAAAAAGGCCGCCGAGGATTTCCGCTCGGCGATCTTGCTCGATCCGCTCGGCAAGAACACCTTCGCCAACCGGGCCCGTTCGCTGGTCATCGCGATCAAGCGCAACCTTCAAGTCCAGAAGGCCCAAGCCAAACCAGGGCTTAGCGCTGCCCCCGGAGCTCCGTCGTCTCCCGGACTGCTCGGCGGCAAACCTCAGCCCGGCGCGCCCGCTTCCGGCGCGCGACCGGCTCTGCCGCGCGGCGGCAAACCCCTACCTCGAGGCCGGTAGTAAGGATCCGATCAATCCTCGTCTTCGTCGTCCTCGGGAGCGTTGATTTCGTATTTTTTCAGCAGATTCCGCAGGTGCTTGCGGTCGATTTGAGCCTCGCGCGAGGCTCGGCTGACGTTGAAGTTGTTTCGGGTCAGGAGCTCCACCAGGTAGTCGCGCTCGAAGACCTCGACGACTTTCTGCTTGGCTTCCTTGAAGGGCAGGGAGGTGTCGATGGTCATCTTCTCGGTTGGTTCGACCATCTGCTCCATTTCCTGGAAAACGTAGGAGAGGTTGGAGGCGCTGATGGTGTCGGTGTCGGCCATCGAAACGACTCGCTCGATGACGTTGGCGAGCTCGCGAACGTTGCCCGGCCATTGATAGCGTTGGAGGAGCTTGAGGGCGTCGTCCTCGACCCGAATGACCTTGAGCTTGCCGTCGGCCAGACGGTTAAAGCGGCCCAATTCCAAAAATTTCTTGATGATGAGCGGGATGTCTTCAGCCCGCTCGCGTAAGGCCGGCAGGTGGACCTTGACGACCGAGAGCCGGTAGTAGAGGTCCTCGCGAAAGCGGCCTTCGTCGACTTCCTTGCGGAGGTCGCGGTTGGTGGCGCAGACCACCCGGACGTCGAGGTCGACTTTTTCATTGCTGCCGACTCGCTTGACCTCGCGCTGCTCGAGGGCCCGGAGCAGCTTGGGTTGAAGCTCGAGGGTCAGCTCGCCGATTTCATCGAGGAAGATGGTGCCGCCGAAGGCCGCTTCGAAGGCGCCCTTGCGCTGCTTGATCGCGCCGGTGAAGGCTCCCTTCTCGTGGCCGAAGAGCTCGGACTCGATCAGGGTGGGGGCCACCGCCGAACAGTCGAAGACGATGAAGGGCTTGTCCTTGCGCTGGCTGGCGCCGTGGATGGCCTTGGCGACGAGCTCCTTGCCGGTTCCGGTCTCGCCCTCGATGATGACGGTGGCCAGGCTCGGCGCGACCTTCTCCATCAGCGCGAAGATCTGGCGCATCTTCTTGCTTTTGCCGACCAGCTCGCCGAACTGGGTGAGCGGCGAGGGCTCGATCCGGACCTTTTCGTCGAAGGCCACGAACTCGATCTCGCTGTTGCCGATCTTGATGACGTCGCCGGGGCTTAAGTAGGCTTCCTTGACCTTGAGGCCGTTGATGAAGGTGCCGTTGGTGCTGTTGGTGTCCTTCAGCAGGTAAGAATCGGCGGTCATCTCGATCTCAATGTGATGGCGGCTGACGGTGTTGTCGAGGAGGGCGATGTCGTTGTCCTCTTTTTTGCCGATGCGGGTGACCTTGCGATTGAGATCGAATTTCTTCTTCTCATCGGGACCGGCGAGCACCTTCAACTGGCATTTCCGCAAGGAAACGACGTCGCGGGTTTCTTCCATTTCCAACAGTTGAGTTTGCGGCTCGGTTTCGGGATTCGACATGAGAAGACCTTACAATTTCTTGAGATTGGCCATGAAGGATTTGGTGCCCTCGGTGACGGTGAAGCTGGTCGACCAAGTTTGGTAGCCGTCCTTCTTGACGGTGATCGTATGAGTCGTGGCCGGCCTCAAGCCCTTGATGCGGAGCGGGGTGGATTTCTGGGGCTGGCCGTTGAGTAAAACCATGGCGCCCGGCGGGTTGGAATCGACCATGACGATTCCGGCGCCTTCGCTGGGCTTGCCCTCGTCGCTGGTTCCGCCGCCGAGGCTGATGGTGCCAAGGTTGCGGGTTTCGCCGGGCCGGAGGGTCACGACCCGGGTGACGGTCGAAAGGCCGCTCTTGCTGATCGTGATCTCCAAAGGAGTGCCGGCCGAAACTTTCCAGCGGCCGGGTGAGCTGCCCTTGCGTACGCCGTTGATGAAGACGTCGGCGCCCTTGGGATTGCTGGAGAGGGCGACGAAGGTCTCAGCTCCGGCCTCGGGCGAGGTCGTTTGCTGCTGCTTGGCGAGCTCGGCCTTCTCTCGCGCCTCCCTTTCCAGCCGCTCTTTCTCGCGCTGGGCTTGGGCCTGCTTTTGCTTCTCGGCTTCAGCTTTCAGCCGGGCGGCTTCCTTGGGATCGGTGGTCTGATTTTGTTGTTGCTGTTGCTGTTGCTGTTGGAGAGCCTGCTGCTCTTTCAGTCTTTGAGCTTCCAAGGCCTTTTGCTTTTCGGCTTCCTGACGGGCCTTCTCTTGGGCGATCTGTTCCGGGGTCTTCTCGTCGACCTTCATGAGGCGCTCTTGAACCGTAGCCCCTTGCTTGTCGCTTAAATCCACCGAACGAACCAGGTCCTGATAGCCTTGGTGGGCCAAGCGGATGGTGTAGCGCTTGCCAATCTCTTGCTCGGGCAGGGTCGCCGGTGTGACCAAGCCGGTGTCGTTGCTGTTGAGGAAGATCTTGGCGCCGGGAGGCGTCGAGGTGACGCGAATCGGGCCCATGATGATCTCTTCGAGCTTTTTGTTAAATTCCATCGGCTCGATGGAGTAGACCGTCACTCGCTCCTCGACTGGACGATGCTTGTCGAGCTCGAGGCGAAGCGAAACGGTTTGGGAAAGCGGCAATTCCTCGAAAGTGGCCGGGCTGACCTTCCCGCTGTCCTTGCCGTCGATCAAGATCTTGGCTCCCGGCGGCGTGGTGACGACCTTGATCGACCCGACCGGAATCACTTCCAGGGTCGGGTTCAGGGTGACCGGATTGGGATCGGCCAGGCTCAAGGTTTGAGTCCAATCCTTGAACTTGGCCTTCTTGAGCGTGACCTTTTGGGGCTCACCGACCTTGAGGTCCTTGATCGTCGCCGGCGTCACCTGACCGCTGTCCTTCTCGTTGAGGAAGACCTGGGCGCCGGCCGGCGTGGAATTGAGCTGGAGGACGCCGGTGAGCACGACCGGCGGCGGCTTGGGCTTGAACCAGTCGGTCTTGAAATAGGCCCCGGTTCCAGCGGCTAACAGCAGCAGGGCGGCGACCGGGTAGGCCAGCCACTTCTTGCTGCTCTTGGCCTTGGTGGCGCCAGGAGCCGCGCTGGGAGCGGGTTTGGCGGCTGCCGGCTTGGGTTGGGAGGCGGCCGGAGCCGGTTTCGGCGCCGGCTTTGGCGTCGGAGGCTCGATGCCTTGATTGGTTCGGGTGATCTCGGGGACTCCGATATCGCCGCCGTTGTCTTCGTCTTGGCCGGAGATAAAAGATTCGATGAAAGTCTGAGTCGGTTGCTTCTCGGGGAAGCCGCCGGTGACCTCGTCGTTATCGCGGTGGACGAGATTCTGCTGGGCGGCCAGCGCGTCGATCATCACCGAGCGGGTCTTGGAATCGATGGCGACGTCGTCGCCCTTGATCTCGCCGGACTTGATCTGGATTTCCTGGGCGAAAAGATTGCGCATCAGGCTCGACAGCTTGCGCGGGGTAAAATCGATATAGGTCGAATAGAGATACCGGGTCAGATCGATCTGCATGTCGCCGGCATTGTCGTAGCGCTCCTTGACCGAGTAGGCCAGGGCCTTGGCCAGGATCTTGCGAAGCCCGATCGGGATGGCGTCGGGGAAGGAATTCTCGTTCAAGCGGGTGGTGCGGATCTTCTTGAGGACTTCGAACTGGGTCTCGCCGGTGAAGAGCTTCTCGCCGGTCAAAAGCTCGTAGAGGATGAGGCCGGTCGAGAAGATGTCGGTCTTGCGGTCGATCGGCTTGCCCAGGGCCTGCTCCGGCGACATGTAGCTGATCTTGCCCTTGAGGATGCCGGCCATGGTGTGGCTGATGTTCATCGCGGCCTTGGCGATGCCGAAGTCGACGATCTTGACCTCGCCCTCGAAGCTCAGCAGGATGTTCTGGGGGCTGATGTCGCGGTGGACGATGTTGAGCGGCTTGCTCTCATTGTCTTTCTTGGAATGGGCGTAATCCAAGCCTTTGCAGGTCTCACTCAGGATATAGACGACGACCTCTTCGCTGAACTGCTCTTTGATCTCCTTGGCTCGGTTCAGCACCTCGCGGAGGTTGATGCCGTTGATGAACTCCATCGAGATGAAGTAGTCGTCGCCGACCTTGCCCAGATCGTAGACCTGGACGATGTTGGTGTGACTGAGCAAGACCGAGAGCTTGGCCTCGTCGACCAGCATGCTGATGAATTCTTTGTCGACGGCGCAGTGGGGCAGGATCCGCTTGATGGCGAGGATTTTCTCGAAGCCGTCGACGCCGAAGGTCTTGGCTTTGTAGATCTCGGCCATACCGCCGGTGGCGAGCTTCTCGATCAGGAAGTACTTGCCGAAAGGTTTTGGATGAAATTCCGCCATGACCGCCTACAAGGTGAATAAATATATCAAAAGCAAAACCGCAAATAGCATCGCACCCATGCCCAGATAATAAGCCCAGCTCAACCGGGTCACGGATGGGGCCGGTGCCGCTGCCACCATGGGTGCCGGGTTAGCCGCGCTTGCCGCCACGACTTCGGGTCCATGGACTTCATGCTGGGGCCGAGCGATGGTGAGGAAAGTTCCTTTCACCAGCTGGTCGGCCACGATTTCTTCTCCCGGCCGGCGGCTTAAGTAGCGCATGCCTTCCTGCCGGCTCAACGCGATCTGAGCGCCTTGGATCAAGGTACCGTTGGAAAGGGTGATGTCCACTTCCAAGAGGGCTTTTTCGCGGTGTGTGC
Organism: bacterium; assembly: GCA_044869875.1. Lineage (GTDB taxonomy): Bacteria > UBA10199 > UBA10199 > DSSB01 > DSSB01 > DATEDP01. The sequence continues at coordinate 10,495 of JBIOXX010000134.1, forward strand.
TGACGCCGCGAAAGGTGAAGCCCTTGATCTGAGTCGAGGCGATCTGCTCGCTCTGAAATTTTTTCGGATCCTTGGTCAGGAGCTGGACGAAGTCGGAGGTCTCT
>JBIOXX010000135.1:0-3898 GCA_044869875.1 bacterium
TCAACGCCTATGGGGCTTATGGCGCGATGAGCGGGATGACCAGCTGGCTCAATCGTGGCCGCCCGGCCGCGACCCGACTTAGCCAACCGACCTTGGTGTCGGGCTTGGTCAGCTCGGCCCTAGTCGATGCGACCCTGGGTCAGATGTATCAGGAAGGCTCGAGCCAGCGCCAAGCCCTGCGAATGGGCGCCTTCTTCCTGCCTCAAGTGTATCGCATGGCCTTCGGCAGCCGGACCTTGGCTTTGGCCGAGACCCGGGCCGCCACCGGAATTTCGCGCTGGGGCGGGCGGGCTTTCGCCGCCGGCTTCTATGCCGACATGGCCTACATGGCCTACGACCACGTCGCCCACTCCAACCGCGAGACCGCCCGAAGCAATTTGATCTATCGCCGAGCCGGTCAGCTGCACGGCGTCGAGGCCCATCCGCTGCGGGTGGCTTTCAACGGCGCCGTCGGGCTGGTTGCGCCCTCGTTGGCCCAACGCTTCCTCACACCGAGCAGCTATGTCGCTCAAGCCCAAGAAGAGATCGACGCCCAGAGCAGCGAGTTGGGCCGCCGTCTTCGCGGCTATCTAGGCCAAGCCTTGCTGATGGGCCCCGACGGCCCGGCCACCGATGCCAGCTTCTACACCGAATTGAATTGGGATTGGCTGCGGGGCGGCGACGGCCGGCTCCACAACATCACCCGCAACGGCCGGGAGCTGCCGGTCGACTTGATCGCCGATCAGCTCAGCGTGCCCGAGATCCATCAGCGAGTGATCGAGAATTCCTCCCACGAGCAGCAGATCGCCTACGTCCAACGCCAGTTCCGGGGCTACGATCTGACCCGCGGCGAAGTCGAAGAGATCTTCGCCCGGATCGCATTGCACAACGCCCGCCAGGAAATCCGCGGCCTTTATTATTCGGCCGGCGCCGAGACCGCCGCCTTGAGCAATTGCTTCGACGAGAACGGCTCGCTCTTGGCCGGCCAAGAATCCCAGCTCCTCGGCCAAATCTTCCCCGACCAGGAAGTCAACGCCGAACAAGTCCTGGCCCTGCGCCGAGTCGCCTTGGCCCGCCGCATCCTCGAGCTGCGCCAGAACGATCCGGCCGGCCAGCTCGCAGCCTACGACCGCGTTGCCCGCCAGATCGGTCTGATCGACGCCGACGGCAATTTGGCCGGCGATGAGATCCGGCTGGCCCAAGCTTCGCTCGAAAGCCATCCGCCGGCGGCCATCCCGGCGCCGCGCCCGGCGATCACGCCGGCCCAAGTGATCCAGGGGATCATGGCCCAGGGAAATACATCGGGATAGACCAAGAGCTAGATTTTAGGCCTAGGTTTTCCCCCAGTATAAGAAGGGCCTCTCCTTTCCATCTTGGACTCATCGAAGAGCTCTGAAATCCATCTCGAACGCTCCTTCCGTTCCTTGGAACCTTTTATCCACTCTTCCCATATGATGACTTCAGTAGGTTCCTGAGGTGTTTTTCAGATCAAGAAGCTTTAATGGAAGGTGTTTTGTCATAAATTCAAAGTCGCGGTCGTCATGGATAACCACCAGATCGGCTTTAAGCGCCACTTGAGCGATCAATAAATCAATGGTTTTTGTGGTCCATCCATTCTTTCTTAAAATAAAAGCATTTTCGGCCGCCTGAAAATAGTCCTGCATTTCAAGGTCGAAATATTCGAGGAGGGAAAAATATTCGAGGAGCAGTTTTCGTTCCTTGGAATTTCTGACTCCTCGAAACACCTCCGTGACGATGACACCACAGGTACAGGCCCGATCTTCCTTCAACGCCCGAGTAACGGCGGCAATATGTCTAGGCGAAGTTTGGTTGAAAAAATGGATCCAAGCCGAGGAGTCGATGAGAAACTTAGTCACGGCGGAGTTTCTCGAGCTGGCCATGGGTGAGCGAGAAATGCAATTTCTTCGGAAGGTCGATGAACGCTTCTAATTTTTTTTGCCGCAGCACCGCCTCCAATGAAAGGATGATGGCTTCGGTCTCGGTTCGGGCTCCTAAAACTCGTTTCACTTGGTCCAATTTCGATTGAGGAAGGATAAACTGCTTACGTCGAAAGTTTTTCATGTGTATAATTATAGGTCAGCAATACACATCGATCAAGAATAAAAAAGCCCCGTCCGGAATCCGGAACGGGGCTTTCTAATTAAAGGAGGATAGAAGAACTACTTCGCGATGTAGCCTTGGAGCAGGAAGGCGATGACCAGCGCGTAGATGACCAGCGATTCGATCAGCGCCAGGGCGATGATCATCGGGGTCTGGACCTTGCCGGCGGCGCCGGGGTTGCGGCCGATGCCTTCGAGGGCGGCGGCGGCAGCCTTGGCTTGGCCGAGCGCTCCGAAAGAAGCGGCGATGGCAATGGCCAGGGCGGCCGAGATCGCGTAGATCGCCTTGGGGTTAGAGGCTCCACCGGTGGCAGCAGCGGCTTCTTGAGCCATGGCCGATCCGGCGACGAGGGCGGTGCTGACGAAGCCGGTGAGGGCGGCGAGCAGCTTTTTCATTTGTTTCTCCTTGCAGGATTTCCCTGCATTTTTCTTGGCCGGTTCAGGTCACCTTCCCGAAGGATGATGTGACGGGCGGCGAGCCGCCTTTAGTGATGTTCCTCATCGTGGGGCAATGCCAACGACACGTAGATCGTCGACAACAGCGAGAAGACGAAGGCCTGGATGAAGGACACGAAGATGGCCAGGGCCAAAAAGATTACCGGCACCCCGATGGGCACCAAATCCGAAAAAATTCCAAAAACCAAGTGGTCGCCGGTGATGTTGCCGAAGAGGCGCAGCGACAGCGAGACCGGACGAACCATCACGCCGATCAGCTCGATGATCAACATCAGCGGGGCCAGGAAGATGACCGGGCCGGCGAAGTGCTTGAAGTAGTTGACGATCCCGTTCTCGCGGATACCGACGAAGTTGAAATAGACGAACACGACCAGGCCGCAGGCCAAGGTGGTATTGATGTTGTCGGTCGGCGGCAGGAAGCCGGGAATGACGCCGAGCAGGTTGTTGATGAAGATATAAATGAAGAGCGCACCGATCAGCGGGAAGTATTTCTTGGCATCGTGGCCGATGATGCCTTCCATCAAGCCGAGGAGGCTTTCAACCGCCACCTCGAAGAGGTTGGGAACGCTGATCTTGGATCCCGGCACCAAGGCCGCTTCGGTCTTGCGGAGGTGGAGGTAAGCGATGAAGCCGAGCAAGGTGAGGAGGATGGCGGTGAAGGCCGCGTGGCCGACGTGGATATAATGATGATCGAGGTGAAAGAAATGTCCGATCCAGGAAAAGTGATCCATAAACTTATTCGCTCCTCAGCAAACCCATCAAACCTTCGATGACCACCGCGACCACCACCGTCGAAAGCCCCAGCAGGAAGGGCAAGGGCGCCGGCTTCACCACCAACATCAGGAAGGTCAAGACCGCCATCAGCCCGAAGAACTTGAGCAAGACCTGAGCTACCAGCTTGCCCTTCTTCACCGGCTTGACCCCGGTCAAACCGGCCACGATGAGACGAAAGAGTCTCAAATTGGCGACGGTCACCAGGCCACCGGCCAAAAATCCCAGCACCTGGCGAAGATCGCCGGTGAAGGCGAAGGCCGCGGTTCCCAACACGACCAGCAGGAGGTTATTCCGCTCCAGCCGTTGGGCGGCTTCGGTGCCGGTTGGACCATCGTCCGCGACTTCTTGGTTCATGGCCGTCAACGCCTCTCGCGGGTCCCCCGCTGACGCCGCCGCTCGTTCCAATTCAGGATTCGAATCAGGTTATAGAAACCGCCGGTGGCGCCGATGATCAAACCGGTCATCGTCAACCAGGGGCTCAAGTCCCAGCGCCGGTCAAAATACTCGCCGACCAGCAGGCCCCCGACGACTGCAGCCGCCAACTGGAAGCCCACCCCTCCGTAAATGCC
>JBIOXX010000136.1:0-2335 GCA_044869875.1 bacterium
TCAACGCCTATGGGGCTTATGGCGCGATGAGCGGGATGACCAGCTGGCTCAATCGTGGCCGCCCGGCCGCGACCCGACTTAGCCAACCGACCTTGGTGTCGGGCTTGGTCAGCTCGGCCCTAGTCGACGCGACCTTGGGTCAAATGTATCAGGAAGGCTCGAGCCAGCGCCAAGCCCTGCGGATGGGCGCCTTCTTTCTTCCCCAAGTTTATCGTATGGCCTTCGGCAGCCGGACCTTGGCTCTGGCCGAGACCCGGGCCGCCACCGGACTTTCGCGCTGGGGCGGGCGGGCCTTCGCCGCCGGCTTCTATGCCGACATGGCCTACATGGCCTACGATCACGTCGCCCACTCCAACCGCGAAACCGCCCGGAGCAATCTGATCCACCGCCGGGCCGGCCAGCTTTACGGCGCCGAAGCCCATCCGCTGCGAACGGTCCTCAACGGCGCGGTCGGCTTGGTCGCGCCGACCTTGGCCGAGCGCTTCCTCACTCCGAGCTCCTACGTTTCCCAAGCCCAAACCGAGATCGACGCCCAGAGCAGCGACTCGGCCCGCCGGCTCCGCGAATATCTAGGCCATGCCCTGCTGATGGGCCCGGAAGGTCCGGCGACCGACGCCAGCTTCTACACTCAATTGAATTGGGATTGGCTGCGGGGCGGCGACGGCCGACTCCACAACATCACCCGCAACGGCCGGGAGCTGCCGGTGGACTTGATCGCCGATCAGCTCAGCGTGCCCGAGATCCATCAGCGGGTGATCGAGAATTCCTCCCACGAGCAGCAGATCGCCTACGTTCAGCGCCAGTTCCGGGGCTACGACCTGACCCGCGACGAAGTCGAGGAGATCTTCGCCCGGATCGCGCTGCACAATGCCCGCCAAGAAATCCGCGGCCTTTATTATTCGGCCGGCGCCGAGACCGCCGCTCTCAGCAATTGCTTTGACGAGAGCGGCTCGCTCTTGGCCGGTCAAGAATCCCAGCTCCTCGGCCAGATCTTCCCCGGCCAGGAAGTCAGCGGCGAACAAGTCCTGGCTCTGCGCCGAGTCGCCTTGGCCCGCCGCATCCTCGAGCTGCGCCAAAACGATCCGGCCGGCCAGCTCGCCGCCTACGATCGCGTCGCCCGCGAGATCGGCCTCGTCGACGCCAGCGGCAATTTGATCGGCGACGAAACCCGGCTGGCCCAAGCTTCGCTCGAAAGCCATCCGCCGGCGGCCATCCCGGCGCCGCGCCCGGCGATAACGCCGGCCCAGGTGATCCAAGGGATCATGGCCCAGGGCGCCCACGGCTGAGATTTCGGATTATTTTTTTAAGTTTCTCATTCCAGATTCGAGGAGACGGCTCGTCTCGGCGCGAGGCATTTTTTTTCGAACCGCTTTTTCGCGCACCTCTTGAATCAAGGCCCAAGCGTCCTCGACTCCCTCTTCCCGAACTCGCTCATGCAGGCGCGAAACGTCATAGGTCGTCATTTCTTCCAAGAGCAAGGCATTGACCCCATCGACGGCCGATTTCCAAAACTTGAAAGAGCACAAACGGTCGACGATTAGGTCTTCGGGTGAGACGATCCGAAGCGCTTTGCCCTCGATGTTTAGCTCGACGAAAGACTCCGAATCGCCAAGAGAAAACCCTGGGAATTCGATATAGACGTTGTTCTTTCGGTCGGCGTAATCTTTCCCGATTCTGCTGAAGCCGAGGCTTTCCATCAAATTGGCCAGTTCGACCCCGCCGGGAGCAACCATGTCGATATCGGAAGTCGAATAGCCGCCCTTGGTATAAAACTCGACCGCGGCGCCGCCGACCAACACCGGATTTTGCCCGATGCTTCGCATCGCCTCGGCGATAACCGAGGCGATTTTGACCCCCCGTTCGGCGGGATCCCGCTCAGCGGCCGCTTTTTTTAGATCGGCTTTTAAGTTTTCGATCGAATTCATCAACCAAGTCCTTCTTGTAGGCTTTTTGTCCCTTGCGCGAGAGGCGCTTCATATCGAAGAGGCCAAGGATCGAATCGCGGGCTTTAAGTCGCCCCGGCTCCCCTCGCTTCCAATCGGCGTAGTCGATCCTCGGGACCGGCGGCTCCGATTTTTTCCCCAACAGATCGATGAAATCCTCATAGGAAATCAAAACCGCGCGAGGAAATCCGTTGGTCGTAATGGCTACCCTCTTCCGGCTGGCATGAACTTTGTTGACTTGCTCGGACAATGTCGCCTTGACCCGGGAAAGGGGGAGAATTTCGAGGTTGAGCAGATCGGACGTAGAATTCATGATCTTAAAATAGTCCTAATTTTAGTCCTTATCAAGGTCATTTAATTGGACCTATCGGCTATAAAAAAGCCCCGTCCGG
>JBIOXX010000137.1:0-2174 GCA_044869875.1 bacterium
GCATTACCGAGCCTCCCCTCCCGAATTGGCCACGATCCGCGAAAAGGAGCTGCTCGACGATTTGGTCCAGTGGACCGCCAACGTCGAGGTCCAGGTGCTGCAGGGCAATAAAATCGTCGAACTTCGCAGCGCTTCGCTTAGTAAAGCCGACGGCGCCCTTTCCTTTGTCGCCGAAACCGATAACGACTTCATCCTCGCCATCGGCGACGACAGCACCGACGAAGATCTTTTTCGGGGCCTGCCAGCCAATTCGCATTCCATCCGCATTGGCGAAGCGCCAACCGCGGCTCGCTTCAATTTGCGGAGTTACAGGGATGCCTTGGAATTGTTGAAGGAGATGGTGGAAACTACCAATTCACGCCCTTGAGTGGGCACTCCTCGCAGTTCGCCTTTGTCCGGCAAAAATCCTGCCCTACCCGCACCAGCAACGCATGAAATTCCCGGTAACGTTCCAAGTCGGGCGGCCCGGAGCCGGCAATCTCCTGCAACTCTTCGTAGCCGGCCTCCTCCGGGGCTAGAGCATGGCGGGTGAAAACCCGGTAAGCGTAAACGTCGATGACAAAAACCGGATGGCCCAAGACGTAGAGCAGGATGGCGTCGGCGGTTTCGGGTCCGATGCCCTTGACCTCGAGGAGACGGCTTCGAAGCTTGGCGCTTGGCTCGGCCGCCATCCGCCCGAGATCGCCGCCGTAATTTTCTTTCAAGAAACGGAGGAAGGCTATCAACCGCTTGACGTGGCGATTGAAGTAGCCGGCCGGCCGGATCCGCTCGGCCAATTCGGCCGGGGCGAGTCTCAAGAGGGCCTCGACGTCGAGCCGCGACTCGCCGGGCCACCATCGCTGGGGGCCGTAATGCCGGGCCAAGCGGCCGTAGATTTCCTCCAAGATTTGCGTGGATTTCACGCTCAAGACATGCTCCCATCCGGGGAATGCCAGCCCTCGACAATGCCGACATTCACCGCTACCGCGAGCTTTTCCCGGTCACTCGAAATTGGATCTACCTCAACCATGCCGGGGTCGGTCCGATCAGCCGAAGGGTCGCCGAAGCCGTTGAAACCTACAACCGGGAGGCCTTGGAACAGGGATATACCCGTGGCGGGGTTTGGCACAAGCGGGTCGAAGACATCCGCCGGGCCTGCGCCTCGCTGATCGGCTCCGAAGCCAGGGAGATCGCCTTCGTCAAAAACACTTCCCACGGCCTCTCGCTGGCCGCCCGGGGCTTGAATCTCGGCGAAGGCGACGAGGTCCTGATCAGCGAGCTCGAGTTCCCGGCCAATGTCTACCCTTGGATGGCCCTGGAGAAACAAGGCGTGGTTCTCAAAAAAATCCCGGCTCGGAACGGCGGCCTCGACCTTGACCGGCTGGCCGATCTAATGACCGCGCAAACCAAAGTGCTGGCCTTGAGCTCGGTGGCCTACGGAACCGGTTACCGGCTTCCGCTGGCCGATATCGGAAAGCTCTGCCGCGACCTCGGGGTCTTCTTTGCCGTCGACGCCATTCAAAGCCTTGGGGCCTTCCCGATCGACGTCGAGCGCGATGGCATCGACTTCCTCTCGGCCGATGCCCACAAGTGGATGCTCGGACATGAGGGGATCGGAATGATCTACGTCCGGAAAGCCTGGCTCGACCGGATCGAGCCGACCCTCCTGGGCTGGAACAGCGTCGCCGGCTGCCTCGACTTCGACCGCATCGATTTTCGCTTGAAAGACAACGCCCAACGCTATGAAGAAGGAAGCCTCAACGGCCTGTCGATCTACGGCATGGGAGCCGCGGTCGAGCTCCTGCTCGAAGTCGGGGTCGAACGCATCGCCGCCCGTCTACTGGAGTTGACCGAGATCCTCATCGCCGGCCTCGGCGAATTGGGTTGCCGCTTGCGGACGCCGCTCGAACCGGCCCTGCGCTCGGGCATCGTCAGCTTCAACCTGCCCGAGGATCCGGCCAACCGAAAATTGCTCCAGCTCGAGCGGCAACTCTACGAAAACGGCATCTACGCCGCGGTGCGGGCCGGCGGCCTCCGCCTCTCGCCCCATTTCTACAACACCGAGGCGGAGATGGAGCGGGCTTTGGAGACGATTCAAAAGGGTATCCAACGATGAAACGGTTTTTCTTCCCTCTACTCGCCATCGGCCTCTTGCTTTCACCCGTCGCCGCCGAGGCCAGCTTCCCCTTCGACCT
>JBIOXX010000138.1:0-3226 GCA_044869875.1 bacterium
AAAAGCGCCAGCCAGGACCACTGCGGCGCGTTGGTCTCGGTGTAAGTCAGCGTCAAGCCGAGCAGGGCCACTAGGCCCCAACCGATTCCCCACAACCGGGCGAAGATCAGGAAGAGAATCAGGACCATGAAGATGTTGAGCAGGTTCCAGCTCGCGATCCAAGTGCCCGGCACCTCGTCGGCGCCGGTCGCGGCCCAGAGGCCCCAACCCGGCGGCAGCTGAAGCTCGCCGCTCACCTGCTGAAAGTCATGGTTCCAGCCGATGGCCGGAACGCTCCGCCCACCGTCGTTTAGCCGGCTGTCGGCTGAAACTTGGAGGCTTCCCTGGCGGATCTCGATGCCGCTTCGCTTTTCGCCGGGCAAGGAAGTGATGAGCTGGTCGGCGCCATTGATCGAAACCCGGCCCAAGGCCAGCGGCGCGTTCATCTCCAAGCGGTTGCTGCGGTTGAGAGTGCCGGCCAAAGCGTCTTGGAAGGTGTAGCCCCGGCCGTCGAAGTCGAGCCAAATCCGCCGGAACAAAGTGAGCTGGTCCGGCGCCGGATCGCTGTCACCGCGCCGCCGCTCGACCAAGCGCATCGTCTCACCGGGCTTGAGGCGATAGGCCGGGAGTTGTTTCCACTCCTCGGGCAAAGTGGTTTGTTGGGGATCGATCGAGCTGACGCCTTCGACCGAAACCAAGCGCAGGTTATTGTGAGCTTGGAAAACCCAAACCTCTTCCGGAGCCAGGGCCGGCTCGGCCGGCAAGGCGATCTCGGCCACCGGACCGGGAGCTCGGGATTTGATCTCGATCTTCCAATTGCCAGGGCGAACTTGGACTTTGAGGCTACCGTCGAGCTCGACCCGCGCCGGCAGCGGCGAATCCAACGACATGATGACGAAATCCTGGGGCAGGGCCCGGCCCAGCTTGACCTCGCGGGCCTTGCCGGCGACGTCGAGCTCGACGACGGTGGTCAGAAAAAGCGGGATCTCGTCGTCGACCCGACGGTTGACTCGGATGTCCAACCTCTCTTCGCTACCATCCTCGACCGACTCCTTCTCCAGCCAAAGCAGGCCGTTTTCGTCGAGCTGAGGAAAAGGTACCGGCTGGCCTTTGAGAACAAATGAGAGAATCCCAGTCTCGCGGGGGATTTGAAAATTCTCGGGCAGCGAATCCCAAAGAAAAGCCCCTTTAATCGAATGAGTGCCTTTTTTGAGATAAATGCTGGGAGCCCCCTCGCGGTCGAGGATGGTCACCGAAGTCCCATCGGCGGTCACCGATTGGGGCCAGCGCTTGGCATCGCCGGGCAGCTCCACCCAGTCATCCCGATACAGCTCCCAATCCTGGGAAAAGCTCCCTTGTTTCTCGTCAAGGTTCAGGTCGAGCCGCGAGGCCCAGGCGCAAAGTCGGTTGTCGTCGCCATTGAAATTGGGGCAAAGCCTCTCTTCTTCCCCGTGCAGCACCCAGCCGATCCAGGGCTTCAAAGGCTCGGGCACCTGGTCCGGAGCGAGCGGCGCCGCCCTTAAAAGGGGGCTGATGAGGAGACAAAGGGCCAGTAAGAAGACTCGACGAAGGGAAGACGGCATTTTTCCTCCTTGGTAGGATTGGCAGGAGAGGACGATTTCATAACTTTTTTGGTCTAAAAGGTCTCCAAAAAATCCCGTTGCCCCTTCCTTTAATAACTGCTTTAAGGGGGCCGGCTTCTATATATGAGACAATCCCGATACCCTCGTGGTGGCGGTCGCTCCGACCGCCGCTTTTCCGGACCCCGACGTCACTCTTCACCGCCTCGACACGGCCCCAAGCCCCCGGCGAGGAAGTCCGACGCCCTTGCCGCTTTCACGGCGCTGACCTCGATCGACCCTTTCGAGCGAATTAAGCTCGGAACCGAGGGCGGCCCCCTGGCGATGCGGGTCTTCGATCTGATCTGCCCCATCGGCAAGGGTCAGCGCGGCCTAATCGTGGCTCCGCCCAAGGCCGGCAAGACCACTCTTTTACAGAACATCTGCCAGGGCGTGGCTAAGAACCACCCCGACATCAAGCTTTACGCTTTGCTGATTGAAGAGCGGCCCGAGGAAGTCACCGACTTCAAGCGATCGGTTCCGGCCGAGATTCGGGCCTCCTCCTCGGACCACGACACCGAGCATCATATCGAGACCGCCAATATTCTTTTGGAAGATGCGGTCACCCAAGCCGTCAACGGCCAAGATGTTTTGATCGTCGTCGACTCTCTGACCCGGCTTTCCCGGGTCCACAACCGCGAGGCCCGCAGCGGCAAGACCCTGAGCGGCGGCGTCGACGCCAACGCCCTCGAGGTTCCGCGGCGCTTCTTCGGCGCGGCCCGCAAATTGGAGGAAGCCGGATCGCTGACGATCCTCGCCACCGCCCTGATCCAGACCGGCAGCCAGATGGATGAATATATTTTTCAGGAGTTCAAGGGCACCGGCAACATGGAGCTAGTCCTCTCCCGGCGCTTGGCCGAGCAACGGATCTTTCCGGCCATCGACATCGCCGCTTCCGGCACCCGCAAGGAAGAGAAGCTGCTCAACGCCGAAGAGTACGCGGCGATGCAGAAGATCCGCAAATACCTGGCGGGCCTCAATCCGCTCGACGCCGGCAAAAAGCTGATCGAGACTTTGCAGAAATTCCCCGACGCCGCGGCGCTGCTCAAGACCGTGTCCGATTTATAAACAAGAATCGCGAGTTTTTAGACCCATCCCGCAAATTTCCTCGACCAAGCGGACCCGTGAGTCCAAACCCAACTTGGCTTTGGCCGAGGAAAGGTGGCTGGCGACGGTGCTCATCGAGAGCCCAAGATCGTAGGCGATGGCCTTATTGGCCTCCCCGGCCGCGACTCGCTCGACCACCTCCCGCTCCCGGGCCGTTAAGGCCTCGGCCTTCTTCGTCGGAAAGCCGTCGAGCGGAAGAAGGACGTAGCGTTTCGGCCCGAGATCGAAGAAATCGAGCGGCGTCGATCGGTTCATGGCCAAGCTGCGCCAAAACGCGACGGCTTGCTCGGCCGGCAGAACCTGAGCCCGAGCTTCAAGCCGGGCCAAATCGGAGCGCAGCAAAGCCCGAATCGCGCGGAGCCGGCCCGAGGGCTCGACGGCGCCTTGATCCGAAGGCTCGGCCCCAAGCCCGGCTTGCGAGAGCTCTAACAGGCGAAGCCCAAAGACCCGGCTAACCTCTTCGACCCGCCGGCCCGACTCGTGGTCGAAAGGCGCGGTCTCACAGGCCCGTCCCAGGTTCA
>JBIOXX010000139.1:0-2700 GCA_044869875.1 bacterium
CGGCTCCGCGGCCAGGGCCGCCCCATCGACATCCTTTATTCGGGCAACCCCAACGAGCAGGGCTTTCGTTTCCCGCCTGAAGTTTTGGAACGCAGCTACCGCGACTACTTCCAACACCAAGAATACCGGCCCGATCCCAAGGGGCTGCCCCAAGCCCGCCAGGCCATCGCCGATTATTACGCGGCCGCCGGTGCGGCGGTGAATCCGGAGAACATCCTCCTGACTTCGGGAAGCAGCGAGTCGTTTCTCTATCTTTTTCATCTACTGGCTCCGCAGGGCGGAAATTTCCTGACGCCGGCGCCGGCCTACCCGCTCTTCGACTCGATCGCCGAGCTGGCCAAGGTCGAGCTGCGGCACTATCCGCTGCGCGAAGAGAAGGATTGGAGCCTCGATCTGGCGGCGCTGGAAGCCCGCTGCGACCGCGAGACCCGCGGCGTCTTCCTCATCTCGCCCCACAATCCGACCGGCGCGGTGGCCGGCGCCGAAGAGATCCGCGGCTTGGTCGAGCTCTGCGACCGAAAGAATTTGGCTCTGATCTGCGACGAGGTCTTCGCCGAATTCTATTTCGGCGCCGGGGATTTCCCGCGACCCTTAGTTTTGAGGCAGCCGCGGCTATTGTTCACCCTCAACGGCCTCTCCAAGATGTTCGCCCTACCCGGCCTGAAGCTAAGCTGGATCGCGGTCAGCGGCGAACGCGAGAAAGTCGCGGAAGTCGTTGACCAGCTCGAAACCCAGGCCGACACCTTTCTCTCCTGTCACACGCCGATTCAGCAGGCCCTGCCAGCTTTGTTCCAGGGAGGCGCATCATTCTTGGCCGATTACCGGCGCGAGGTCCGCCGCCGCCGCGATTTGGCCCTGCAAATTCTCGGCAGCTCCGAAAAAATCCGGGTCGTTCCTCCGGCCGGCGGCTTCTACCTCACCGCCGAAATCCTTCCACCCTTTCCGCTGGAGGAAGAAGACTTCGTCCTGCGCCTGATGGAAGAGGAAGGAGTCTTTGTACACCCTGGATATTTTTACGATTATGAGCGCGAGGTCCATTTTACTATCTCTTTCCTCACCGAACCGGCAGTCCTGACGCGGGGCTTGGAAAAGACCCTGAAACTTATCCACAAGTTTTTTCCGAGCCGCGCCCCTTGATCTTGCCAAGCGGATCGGGAAGTTTTAGGTATCCAGAACCTGGAGAAATCCCGTGGACGCCTCCCTGACCCTATTACCCAAAGTGACGCTTGAAGCGGTGATTCGCGATCCCTACGATCTGGCGGTAGCCACCGCTCGTACCTGCTATTCGGCCAAGGGCGTGATCAAGGTCGCCGACGTCAGCCGCGACGAGCGGGCCCGGGCCCTGCGCGACAAGATCGCCCAAACCACCCGCGAGGCCGGCCATCTCACGACTCGACAGCACGCCCACTTCGTCTTTTCGCTGGAGAACGTCTCGCGGCAACTCCTCTGGTCCTTTCTCCACTCCCATCCCTTCTACAACAGCGAGCAGGTCTCGCAGCGCTACGTCAAGGTGGCCAAGGGCCATTACACCGTCCCGCCGATGGACGAGGAGCAGCGCCGGGTCTACGAAGAAATCATCGCCGCCCAGATGCAGGACTACGAGACCTTGATCGTCCAGCTCCTGCCTCAGGTGAAGAAGGAATATTTTCGGATCTTCCCGGTGCGGCAAAAGTATCTCGACCGCTACGAGCCGGTTTTGAAGAAGAAGGCCTACGAAGTCGCACGCTACGTCTTGCCGGTCGCGACTCACGCTTATCTCTATCACACGATCAGCGCCCTGACCTTGCTGCGCTACCACCGGATGATGGACTGCTACGACACGCCTTGGGAGCAACGCCAAGTCGTCGAGCAGATGATGGCCCTGGTGCTGGAGCTCGATCCCGAATTCGGCCGGGAGCTGGTCGATCCACTCAAGCCCGAGGAGACGCCGGAATACCGTTGGTTCCAAGAGCAGCGCCAAGCGCCGGTCGGCGCCGACTACATCCGCGAGTTCGACGCCGCCCTCGAGGGCCGCTACGCGGTGTTGGCCGACTACAAGGCCCATGCCCCGCAAACTTTGGCTCAAAGCGTGCGCTCGGTTCTTGGGATCACTAGGGCCCAGATGTCGGATGCCGAGGCGATCGACGCCGTCCTCAATCCGGCCAAAAATCCGCTGCTGGCCGACACCCTCAATCCCAACACGATGTCGAAGCTCTCGCGGACTCTCTTCCACGTTCACTATACCTTCCGGAAGAAGATCAGCCACACCGCCGATTCCCAAGACCAGCGTCACCGGATGACGCCGGCCTCGCGGCCCTTGCTCGAGGCTCATTACACCGGTCGGCCCGATTACATCGTTCCGTTGATGATCCAGCAAGACGAGGTGGCCCTCGATCTCTATCGGACCTCGATGGAGCGGACCTTCGCCGGGATCAACCGCCTCCTCGACGTGGGCCTGAAGAAAGAATTCGCCCTCTATCTCCTCCCCAACGCTTTCCCGATCCGCTTCGAGGAATCGGGCGACCTGCTCAACCTCCACCACAAGTGGCATACCCGGGCCTGCTACACCGCCCAGGAAGAGATCTTCTACGCCACCTTGGATGAACTCAAGGCGGTCAAGCAGGTCCATCCCCAGCTGGTCGAGCACATCCTGGCCCCCTGCTATGTCCGGAAGTATGCCGGCTTGAAGCCGATCTGCCCCGAAGGCGAGCGCTTTTGCGG
>JBIOXX010000140.1:0-7302 GCA_044869875.1 bacterium
GGCGATCCTGAGCATCTGATGGCCGAGCTGCGCTTCGTTGCCAGGCAGGTATCCGAGGAAGTCAACCGCTACCTTGGTGAAAAGATCCTAGCCAACCCCAACTCTACCGTTTCGGGGCTTTCGCTCCAACCGCTCTTGGATAATCCCCTGGCTGCCTATGATCCCCGAGCCGAATTCTTTATCCAGCAGGCCGGACCCGACGGCGTGCTCACCCGCTTGGAATTGGGCCAGAGCCTACAGCAGTATTACGCTGCCTCGGACTCGCCGCCGTCCCAGGAAGATATCCTCGACGAGTTGAAACTCTTGATCACCGCCAACCGACCCGAGACTCTGGTTGTCGAGACGCCGAATTTCCGCCGCGAGGTTTCGCGGCTGGTGCTGGCCGATTTACAGCGGATGTTGGATGGCTTCACCAATCGGGATCGGGAGATCTCGGTCGAAGGCGGCGGAATGTTCGGTTGGGGCGCTCCGCTCATCGATGGCGTGAGTTGGCTGGTGACTTTGGGCGGCGCGACCACCGGCGGCAACACCTACAGCGACGTCATGCGCGAGTGGGTCGACGGCGGCGATACCCGACGGACGACTTCTTTGGCTCGGCTCCGCGACCTGATCGAGCGGCCGACCTCCGATTTCCAGGACTGGCTGCGGGCCCGCGGCGCCGACCCTCAATCCGCAGCGATTCCCGAGGCCCTGGAATTCCTCCGCGAGACCGCGCCCCATCATTTCGCCTTGTTGAACGGCCCGTTGTTCCAGGCCCAAAGGATCTGGGACATTCGAAACACCGGCGATGCTGAGCGTCAGGCCCAGCTTTGGCAGGGCTTCGCCCAAGAGCTGCGCCAGGGCTATTGGAGCGGCGCCGGCAGCCCGACCGCTTCGCTGCGCTTGAACAACCTCGATTATTCCCGGGCCATTCTCCATTCGCTGATAGCCGAGTCGAGATCGCCGACAGTTCGCAGCACCGCCAATTATCTTTATCGCGACAGCCTGGGCTGGGACATCCTCGACACCGAAGGCCATGTCGTTCAGGCTGGCGGCGGCGAGGTCGGTCTCAATCCGGCCCTCTGGTTCCGAAATTATTCGGACGAATCGGCTTCGACGGCGATCGGCGACGGCGTCCTGCTGGCCGGCTCTTTTTACGGTGGCGGCTTCCCGTTGCGCGGATTGCAGGCGATTGGGACCCAAGTCGGTCGCCGGGCCTTAGTCCAAGGTCTCGGTCGTTTTGTCGGTTTACGAAGCACTCAGGCCATTGAATTCGCCGAGATGCCGATGCTGGGCCAAGCCGGCCGGACTCCCTCTTGGCTGAGCCCCCGGATCATTCGGGCCGGAGAGCGGGTTGCCGAGCTCGGCCGAGCAGCCTACCAAGGCAGTCGTTTGGTCCGTTGGCCCCTGCGGGCCGGCGCTTGGGCCTTGGGGGATGGATTGGTTCGCTACGTCTTTGCTTCCCATCTCTATCTACGCCTACGTCCGGCGCCAGCCAACTTCTCCCTGGACCGCTTCATCGAATATCGAATTGGACTACCTGAACAAGGAAACATTGGCCAAAATCAATAGCTTAGGGACGGTTGCGGCTTTTTCTGGCAAAGCCAAGCAACTTTGATCCTTCGGCCCCGATACTGAGGCGTGGCGAGCAATTTGTGCCCCGTTATCCATTAGAACAAGGACCCGTTGTAGGTCTCCTGTAGGGAGGAATGTCACGATGACTCCGATTAAACCCCGCCTGTTTTCTATCGCTGAAGAACCTGTTTGTCGCATGCCCGACCCGATCGACTACAGTGAACAAGTTTGCCGGCAATCCGACACCGAAACCTTTGGCGCAGCTCCGGCTCGCGCTCCTCAAACTCGGCACCCGCGCTATGAGCAGCACCTTTTGAATCGTTCCCGCCAATCGGCTTTGGCCAGCGCCCTCAGCGATACTCCGCGGCCCGTCGCTCGTTCGACTCCCAACCCCTTTCTTTCCGGCGGTTGGGGCTTGGTGGCGGGCTTGGCCAGCGTGACCGGTTGCTCGAGTCACGACCCGCTGGTGGAAAATCCGACTGACACCGACATCGACGATCCCTCGGATAACGAGAATCCTCCGATGGTCAACGGCGAAGATGGCGGCCTCGGCGCCGGTATCCAAACTTCCTTCGGCACCAGCGCTTGCCCGCGGCCCCTCGATCTCGATCCGGCCAACAACGCCAGCCAGGCCATCCTGACCTGCGGCCACACTGGCCTCGACGGCCATGAGGCCGGCGTCGGCACCGCCGAGCGCATCGATCTCGCCAGCGGCAACGTGACCCCGCTTCAGCTTCCGACGACTTTGGACGGCGATGACGCCCGCCCGGTCTCGACCTTCAGCAGCGCCACCGGCACCGGCGGCATCATGTACACCGGTTTTGCCGCCGCCAACACCACTAATCAGCTCCAAGGCAACAACAGCTTGCTGTCGAACAGCGGCGTCTTCGTGTGGAACGAGAGCGCTCCCGATGAGGCCACCGCGGTGACCTTCCCGCGCATCAGCTTCGCTTCCTTCTTGCCCGACGAGCGCTTCCAGCTCGAGAACGAGCAGACCCTGACCGGCATCCGTCCCAACCGCCCGGTCTCGATGGTCCGCCAAGGCAACTACCTTTTCACGCTCAGCGATCCCTTTGCCCTCGATGGCAGCGGGAGCCTGACCCGCGCTCCGGCGGTGGTTCACCGCTTCACCGTCGGCAGCAACGGCGCCCTGACTCCGGCTCCGATTCCGACTGCCAGCGGCAACCCGCTGGTCAACGCCGGCACCACCGATCCGGCCAATGCCACCTTGCTGGCCGGCGCCTTCCGCCCCACCGCGATTGCCGCGGTCGGCTCGGATCGCATCGCCGTCCTGGTCCAAGGCCGCGAAAGCGTCACTTCGACCAGCAGCATCCGTCTTTACACCAACGATATGAGCGTCGCTGCCCTTGACGCCGCGCCCAATGGCGATCCGGTCTCGAACGAGATCTCGCTTCCGCCGGGCTTCGTCTCGAACAGCTCGAGCCAGCTCACCATCGTCGACATCGGCGGCCAGCCCCATGCGCTGGTCGGCAGCGAAGACGGCTCCGGCCGCATCGCGGTCGTCAACCTGAGCCGCAGCTTCGTTCCTTCCGAGGATCGGGTCCGCATGATCAACGTCTTCGACGAGGATCATGACCTGACCAGCGATCACGGCGACATCGCCAACATCGTGGTCCGTCCCGACGGCGCCTTCGCCTACGCGATTTCGACCGACGGCAAGATCCGCGCGGTTTCGCTGGCTGAAGGCGAGAACTTCGGCGCGGTCGGCCAAGTCTACAACTTGACCGGTTCGGCTCCGGCCGACGGTTTCCAACAGCCGGCCCTCTTCGCGAGCGGCGCGATCCTGTCGGCCCGTCCCTTGGCCTACAGCAAGGCTCCGATCAACTAAGCCATTTCGCATTCCAAATATAAAAACCCCCCACTGTTGGTAGGACCCGGTGGGGGGTTTTTCTTTGTTAGGATTTTTTGCGCGTACGGGAAGTGTTGCCGCCGGTCTCGCGCGGTTCGACTTCGGTGGACGGGACTTCACGGGTGTCCATTTGAAGGATGTCGTAGCTCTCCTTGCGCTCGGCCGAGTAAAAGCTGATCGACCGGAAGCTCGAGATGTCGATGTTGGTTGGGAAGAAGAGATCGAGGGTTTCGGAGTAGCCCATTGCCACCGCCACCGGGTACTCCATCATTTCCTTCATTTGGCCGGGAAGGCGGCTCCAAATGGCTGGATCCTTGATGCGGAGGCTATTGTAGGCCTTGCGCTTCTGGCCGGTGGCGTCGGTGATCTCCCAGCGGTCGCGCAGAGGGTTAAGCTTTAGGATGTCGGTGCCGTTGTTGGTCAGGCCCACCGTCACGATCTTGTAGCCGGGCACCAAGTTGTCGAGCGATGGCTCGTATTTGGCCTCGATGATGATGCCGTGCTGGGGAAGATCGACCCGGGCGGAGTTTCTGGGGTTCTCCTCCTTGGCCGCGCAGGCGATCAAGGTGAAGAGGGCGAAGGCGGGGAGGAAACGGCGGATTTTTTCCATGGCAAGGTCATTTGCGATTTTGGCGGCTTTGTCAAGGGGACGGGATGCCGTCGCCGGCCGCGGGCTGGGGCGGAAGGACCTTGAAAGGTCCGACTTCCTTGGCGAAATGGCAGGCCACCCGGTGCTCCGGGGCAAGCTCCTCCAAAAGCGGCACCTTTTCGGCGCAGATTTCTTGGGCATAGGCGCAGCGGGTCCGGAAGACGCAGCCCGAGGGCGGAGCCATCGGCGAAGGCGGATCGCCGCGGAGGAGGATCTTTTCGCGCTTGACCCGGGGATCGGGTACCGGCACCGCCGAGAGCAGGGCGTGAGTGTAGGGATGATGGGCCTCGGCGAGCCGGGAGCTGGGCAGCTCCTCGACCAGGTGGCCCAGGTACATGACCGCGATGCGTTGGCTCAAGTGGCGGACGACTTTCAGGTCGTGGGCGATGAACAGATAGGTCAAATTCATCTCGCGCTGCAGCGTCGACATCAGGTTGATGATCTGGGCCTGGATGCTGACGTCGAGGGCGCTGACCGGCTCGTCGGCGACGATCAGCTTGGGATAGAGCATCAGGGCCCGGGCGATGCCGATGCGCTGGCGTTGGCCGCCCGAGAACTCGTGGGGATACTTGGAGTAGGCTTCGGGCGGGAGGCCGACTTTTTGGAGCATCTCCAAAACCCGGTCCTTGCGCTTATCGCCGCGCTCCAGGCCGTGGACGACCAGCGGCTCGGTCAAGGTTTGGCCAACCGTCATCCGCGGATTAAGCGAGGAGTAGGGGTCCTGGAAGATCATCTGAAATTTGCGACGGAGCGGCCGGAGCTTCGATTCTTTGAGATGGGTCAGATCCTGGCCCTCGAAGCGGATCTCGCCGGCGCTGGGCTTGAGCAGCCGCATGACCAGCCGGGCCAGGGTGGTCTTGCCGCAGCCCGACTCGCCGACCAAGCCCAAGGTTTCGCCTTCTTTCAATCCGATCGTGACGTCGCTCACCGCGTGGACGTGGCCGACGGTTCGGCCGAAGAGCCCGCCCCGGACCGGGAATTTTTTGACGATGTTTTTAGCTTCGAGCAGCATATTCAATAATTGATGCAACGGACGTCTTGGCCCTCGCCGACGTATTTAAAAGGTGGAATCCGTCCCCGGCAAGCCTCGACCGCCCGGGGGCAACGCGGGGCGAAACGGCAGCCCGGCGGAATTCGCGAGAGGTCGGGAACCATGCCCTTGATCGTGTGCAGCTCTTCGCCGCTGTCCTTGAAGAGCGGCGGAATCGATTGGAGCAGGCCCAGGGTGTAGGGATGCTTCGGCTTGCGGAAGAGCCGCTTGGCCGGCGCCCGCTCGACGATCATTCCCGAGTACATCACCAGGACGTCGTCGCAGACCTCGGCTACCACGCCGAGATCGTGGGTGATGAGGATCACCGACATGTGCATCTCATCGATCAAGTCCTTCATCAACTGGAGGATCTGAGCTTGGATCGTCACATCGAGGGCGGTGGTCGGCTCGTCGGCGATGAGGATGTCGGGCTTGCAAGAGAGGGCCATCGCGATCATCACCCGCTGGCGCATGCCGCCGCTGAGCTGGTGGGGGTAATCGTCGATCCGCTTCTCGGGATCGGGGATCCGAACCTTGCGGAGCATCTCGATCGCGATCTCCTTGGCTTCTTTCTTGCCGACCCCTTGGTGCAGCCGGACCGCCTCTTCGATTTGATCGCCGACGGTGAAAACCGGATTGAGCGAGGTCATCGGCTCTTGAAAAATCATCGCGATCTTGTGGCCCCGGATTCTCCGCATATCCGCGTCGTTCAAGCTGTAGAGATCGATCCCGCCGGCTTCGGGCAGCTTTTCGGCCTTGACCTCGGCGGTGGGCTCGCGCCGGCTCTGCTCGAGCAGGACCGGATTGACCGGGGTGGCGTCGCTGGGTTCCTCGTCGCTCTTGGCGATTTCCTCGGGTGAAACCCGGGGCGCGGTCAGTCCCGGGACTTCGCCATAGTAGAAGGCATGGCCGTCGGCGATGAGGCCCGGCTTTTCGATCAAGCGGAGCAGCGAGAGAGCGGTCACGGTCTTGCCGCAGCCCGACTCGCCGACGATTCCTAAGACCTTGCCTTGGTCGAGATGGAAACTGATCCCGTCGACCGCCGGCGCCGGCTGGCCCTTGACCGGAAAGGTGATGCGCAGGTTTTTGACTTCGAGAATTTTCGGCATAATGCCTTGTCATCTCAGAATGACAGCTACGTTTTCAACTTCGGGTCAACAGCGTCCCTCAGGCCTTCCCCTACCAGATTGAAGGCGGTGATCGTGAGAAAAATCGCGAGTCCCGGGAAGGTCGTCAGCCACCAGGCGACGTCGATCGCGCTCTTGGCTTGGCTGAGCAGCTCGCCCCAGCTCGGCGTCGGGGGTCGAACTCCGAAGCCGAGGAAGGAGAGCGAGGATTCGATCAAGATCGCGGCGGCGATGCCGAAGGTGGCGCTCACTAAGACCGGCGCCATCGCGTTGGGCAGGAGATGGCGAAAGAGGATCCGCCGCGTCGGCATGCCCTGGCTCAAGCAGGCGGTGACGAAGTCCTGGTTTCGCAGCTTCAAGAATTCCCCGCGGGTGAGGCGGGCGATGCCGGTCCAGCCGGTGAGACCCAAGACGATCATGATGTAGAGAAGGTCCTGGCCCAAAACGGCGACCAACGAAAGGATGAGAAAAAAGGTCGGGAAACAAATCATGATCTCGATCATTCGCGAAATCCAAAGGTCCCAGCGACCGCCGAAATAGCCGGCCAGCGCGCCGAGAAAGATCCCGATCAAGCAGTAGATCGTCACCGCCACCAAGCCGACCGATAGCGAGATCCGGCTGCCGTGGATCAATCGGCTCAGGACGTCGCGGCCCTGCTGGTCGGTGCCCAGCCAGTGGTAGCGGCTGGGCGGCTCGAGCATTTCTTCGAGATTATAATCGTCGGGCGAATAAGGAACCGGAGCGTAGCGGAATTCGGCGCCGTCGGCTTTCCACTTCGCGAAGTCGACCTCCTTCAATTCGGGATAGAGGTTGAGCTTGCGGGTGATCCAAAGCTTCTGAAGGATCGGGAGGTAAACCTTGTCCTGGTATTTGACGTAGAAAGGCTCGCTGTTGGCCAAGATCGGGGCGAAGATGGCCACCGCCACCAAGAAGGCGATGACCGCCAGCCCCAAGCGGTTGAGCGGGCTGCGCTTGAAAGTGCTCCAGACTTGGCCCCAATAGCGAGGCGAGGACTCGACCTCGCTTTGCGGCGTCTCACCGAAGGGAGCCGGCAGTTGCTGGATCGCGGTCA
>JBIOXX010000141.1:0-2639 GCA_044869875.1 bacterium
CAGCAATTGCTTGGCCGCTGTCTCTTGAACCTCCAACAGTCGGCCCAATTCCGGGAATTCCTTGAGCAGGGCCTCCGCGTTCTTGCCATGGGACAGAGCGCGGGCAAATTGTTTCATCAGGGCCTTGCCGTGCTCGCTGGTGGGATCGATGTTGAGGCGGTCGCGAACGAAGCCGTCGAGATCCTTAAATTCCCCCATGCCCTTTTCCAGCTTCGCGACGTCGCCCGAGAGCAGGAAGATCTGTGCCAGGGTCTGACCCTCAGCCGACTTCGGATCCACCCCCATCTTTTCGACCAGCCGGTTTGCCTTCCGGGCCTGCAGGTCCGCACCGATCTTCTTCGGATCTTCGCCCGCCAGGACTGAAGGTATTTCTTGGTGAGCCAGCTCCGCGGCTAATTTGCGGGCCTCGGCCGGCTTGTGTTTTCCCGCCTTCATCAAATCCAAATAATGTTCGTGGGCGGACTCGGCCTTGAGTTTGGCGCGCATGTCGGCGTTGGCGGCCCAATTGCGGGTGGCTTTGTTCAGGATCCAAGTGCCGCCGTGGTAAGAAAGCTGACGAACCCCTTCGCCCAGGTGCCGCTCCAGACTCCAAAAACCCGGACCGCCGCTGTGGCCCGAAAATTTTTCCATCAAATAATTGAAAGTGGCGGAGAGCTCGGTTTGGACGAGCATCATGCCGGCGAAATTACCCAGCCGCTTTCCTGCCGCGCTTTCGCCGCCGCGAACCGCGGCTTGAATGGCCTCGTCACCGATCCCTAATTTATTAGCGTACTTCCCCCAAATCTTGTTGCCGCCGTGGAAAGCCATGCTCGTGACGATATTGAAGCCGACCTCTTTCCATTCAAAATCACGGTTATGAATCGCCGAGGTGAGCAGGGTCTGGACGAAGCCTTCCGCCGCCGCGCCGGTCATCAATATGCCGGTCTGGGTCGCCCCTTTCACCCAACGACCCGCGTTGAGCAGGCGAATCGCGAGTTTGGTCCCACTCATCCCGGCGCGAACCGCCGTCCCCACTCCCAAGGTCATGGGTAGAGTGACCGCCATCACGATGGCTTCGGTCTTGATGGCATCCCAACTGTGGTCTGCCAAGTTATCCCACTCGTCGTTGGGGTCCTTCATGTCGTTGAATTGATTCCAGGCCTCCCGGGCGATCTTGTCATGGTCCCCCGTTATGTCGGGCATGAAGCCGTAGGCCTCGGAGCGAACATCCAGATCGATCTTGGCCGCGACGGCCTGATCCAGCGCTTTTTTGACTTGCTCGTCTGTGAGCTCGGCGC
The DNA here is from genome assembly GCA_044869875.1 of bacterium. Classification (GTDB taxonomy): domain Bacteria; phylum UBA10199; class UBA10199; order DSSB01; family DSSB01; genus DATEDP01. Next base: position 1,278 of record JBIOXX010000141.1, read on the forward strand.
GCTTTTTTTCAATTTTTTCTTCGATCTCCTTCCTCAAAATCTTGTCCGCTCCGGGAAGATGACTGTCACCGCGGAGCTTCTGGGCGGCCATGGCCTCATCCACCGCTAGATTGATATCCCCCTCGCTGACCTTCACCCTCACCTTGTTTTTTTTAAGATTCTCCCGGATCTGCTTCTCGAGCTTAGGACGTTCCTCTTCGGCCTCTTTTTTAATTTCCTCCATTCGGGTGGAAGTGATTTTCTGCTTCGCCGACTCCAGGTCCTTGGAAAACAGATTCTCGAAGATATCCGCGGCCGCGGGATAGTCGTTATTGCCGCGGAGATCCTTGGCTAGTTGAAGCTGATAGGCGCGCTCTTCATCGCGGGACCGGCTCTTCTCCAGGCCGGTGCGGGTATTGGATTCGAGAAGTAGGCGAAAGCTCTTGTCCTTTTCCCAGCCGAGGTGTTCATCCATGAGGTAGGCGACGGCTTTGGGGCTCCCCGGCGTCAGCTCCTCGAATTTGGTGAACGGCGAAACCATGTTGGAACTCGTGATCTTGAATGCCTGGCCCGAGGCCTTGAGTCTCTTATCTTCCGCCTTCAAATTATCCATTGCCTCGTCCAGGGTCACCGCCCGGCCCGAGTCGATTTCAGCACGCAAATAAGCGATCAATATCTTATTCAGCTTAGCCCGGGTGGTTGCAGGAACGTATTGCTTGGAATCGCGGTGGGCGAGGAGGATTTCATTGGTCTCGGCGAGCGAATCCAAGGCCTTGGTGGAAAAGGCCGTCAGCGTCTTCCGGGTCTGCTCGAACATCGCGCCGACTTCGGGATTTTTTTCAAAATAATCCGGATCGGCGGCGAGCTTCGCCTTGCCCGCCGCATATAAGTCCATCATTTTCAAGCGGGCCAAAGGAACCTTACCCTCCCGCAGCAAGGCCTGACTCTCGTAGTAGTTTTTTTGCAACGGATCGGTGGCAGTCTCGGCTTGATTCTGATTCCAGCGGATGAAGGCGGTGTTTTGAATCTGGGTGAGGGCCTCGAAGCGACGTTCCGCTTCGGACTTGGCATAGATGTCGACATAGCCCTGGGACGTTTTCGGTTCCGGTTTGAAGGTCAATTTCCCGTCCGGGCCCATTTCTACTAAATTCAAGACTGATGCGGGTAGGTCCGAGGCCTTTAGCCCCGCCTTTTCCATCAACTGATTGGTCTCCGCGAGATAGGTCTTCAGGCCGACATTCAGATCGGAGTTTTCGAACAGCTTGGAGAGTTCCGCAACTTCTCCCGCCAGGCGGTGGTATTCCTTGATCTTGGCCTCGCGGATCTCCGCCTCCTTCATATTAGGCTCGGCGATCCACAACCCTTGGCTGAGGCCGCTGTTGG
>JBIOXX010000142.1:0-4073 GCA_044869875.1 bacterium
GGTACTCGCCGATCTTGTCGACGACCTTGCTCACGTTCTTCTCATGGCTGTCGATCTGCTTCTCGAGCTTGCTGAGGCGCGAGGAGGCGCAGGCCACCGGGAGGACGATGAGCAGGAGCAAGACGACGCCGATGCCGACCGCCGAGAGCACTTGCTCCCGCGGCGCCAAGCCGAGGAAGGTATTGTAGAGCTCCTCGATGTTGAGCCGTTCCTTGAGCGAATATTTTCCGGACTTGGCCATATTAAGAGCCCACCACGTCGAAGGATAAACTGAACTTGATCTCGTCGCGCACGCCCTTCCGGACGTTGCCGGTCTGGACGTTCTTGAAGTACTTCACCTTCTCCATCGCCGCCTTGATCTTATCGACACCCTCGTAGGAAACCGTCCGGCCTTCGATCCGGACTCGCTCCGGCGCGATGTTGAGGTCGTCGATGTCGACTACCAACTCCTGCCGCGTCGGCACCGCGCCCGAAACCGTCTTGAGCAATTCCAAAGAGCTAAGCTCGCCGCTGCCCACAACCTTCTTGAGCTTGTCGTCGATCGCGGTGATTCGGCTGTTGAGCACGTTGACGGCCTGGGAGGCCGAAGAAGCACCGTTCTTGGGCAGGTCCGGCACCGAGGCCTTGACCATTTTGGCAACGTTCTTGTTCATCGTGTCGACCTGAGAGGAAAGCGAGAAATAAGCGATGAGGAAGTAAGTCAGCCCCAAGGCCGCGACCAAGGCGGCGGCGATCCCGATTTTCTTGAGCGAACCGCCCAATTGCTCGATGTCCTTCTTGTAGGCGAAATCGCCGCGGCGGAAATTGATCTTGGCACCTTTGTTCGGATAAACCGCACGCAGGGCCTCGGCGAAGGCGGTCGGGATGACGTGACGGGCCGCCTCGCGGTCCTGAAGATCGGTGAAAGAATCGTCGAGGACGTCGAGCTGGCTGACGTTGATGTTCAGCCGAGTCGAGAAGAAACTGTCCAAGCCCTGAAGGCGGGAGCTTCCGCCCGAGAGATACAAGGCCTCGATCGGGCGCTCGCCGGCCTCGTTGAAGGCGAAGAGCGTCTGCTTGAGCTGCTGCTGCAGATCCTCGACCACCGCGTGAACCGCTTGGAGACCCGGATCCTCGCTGCCAGCCGTCACCTGGGCCCGGCGATGCTTCCAAGACTCGGCCTTGTCGTAGGGCAGTTGGAGGGCCTTGGCGATGGCCTGAGTCAAATGGTGGCCACCCCAGGAGAGGCAGCGCAATCCCTTGATCTTGTTGCCCTCGAGGATCATGAGGTTGGTCTTGGAATGGCCGAGATCTAAAATCGCGTAGTGCCCTTCCGGCGGCAGGAAACCAGGCAGCGATAAATAGGAAAGGTCGATGGTGTCGACGCCCATGTAGCGGGGGTCGACGCCGCTGACCTGGATCGAGCCGAGGAAGCGCTTGAAATCGGACTCACGGAGATAGGCCGCCAAGGCCTTCGATTCCTGGGGACTGGTGGAAAGCAGCGTATAGTCGAAGAGAACTTCTTCCAAATCCAGGGGAATGACGGTCTCGAGCTCGAACTCCAGAGTCTGGTCGATCTTCTTGACGTTGCCGAAGGGCATGGTCAAGGTCCGGAAGGACGTCATCGTCCCCGGCACCGCCAGCACGCAGGAGTCGTAGGCGATGGGGTTCTCTTCGAAAAACTTGGTCAGGGCGGCCGAGGCCGACTGCTCGTAGGTCAGGACCTCTTCGGCGACCAGCGGCACCTCGTAGAAATTGACCAGCTTGAACTCGCCGAAGCCGCGCTCGACTTGGGCGATCTTCACCGAGTAACTGCCGAGATCGATGCCAAGGACGGTTTGGGGCACTATTCCACCCTCCAATATAGGGTTTGCCAACGATTGGCGTTGCTATTGGAAGTGTCGAGGACGGTCTTGATCTTGACCTGGGTGTCGCCGACCGTTCCGATTCCGATGACGCTGAATATGGTGTTGTCGTTTCGAAGCATGCTGTTGAAAGTGTTGGTCGTCCCCGTCGTTCCGGTTCCAGTCGTTCCCCGATTGGTCGTGCTCCCGGTCAGACTGGAAGTCGGCCCGGGGGTGGCCGCCGCCGTGCCGCTGCTGCCGGTCCCGGCGGTCGCACCTAAAGCTCGGTCCAGCTCGTTTGCCATAGCCTGGAGATCGGGGCAACTGTTTAGCACGGCGTCGTAGGCCTGGGTCAAGAGCTCCACATTATCGTCCTTGAGGGGTTCCATCCGGTCGGGATTAGCCTCGGTATATGCCAAGATGAGGGATTTGATCACGGGCTCCTGAGCCCGGCAAGCGTAGATCTTCTCGTCGGCCCCATAAACCGTGACGTAGTTTTTGAGCTTCTGGAAGATGTCCTCGGTCATGCCCGGCACCACCATCAACTCCTCGACGCTGAGCAGCTTGCCGTTCTTCATCTTGATTTGTCCGGCGGCGGCGCCCACCCCTTCCCGGCCCCGCTCCTGGCCCCCGACCTCGTTTTGGGCGTCGTCGCGGTCGATGTAGTCGGCAATGTTCTGAACCAGATCCTTGGCCCCGCGATAGCGGTCCTCGAAGAGGCCCTTGAACTCGTCGGTCAAAAGCAGGTGGTAGAGGATGCTCTTGACTCGATCGTAGGCTGCGTCGGTCGGACTCAGGGTGAGGAAAACGTTGAGGTTGATCTTGGTGTTCTCCTCGATGACCTCAGAGGAAAAGTCGCCCTCGAACTTGAGGAATTCGCTTTCTTGAAGATTGAAGGCACTGAGGGCCTGGGCCTTTTCGTCGGGCGGCGGAGCCGCCTCGCCCTCCCCACCCTCGGCTTCGCCGGTCGCCGTCGAAGCGCCCATCGTCGCCATGCCCCGGAGCAGCTCGGAGCTGATCGGGATCATCACGTAAAGCGGCTCGACTTGGAAATTCTTGCCCAAACGGGAGCTGGCTTGGCTGGCCAGACGCCGGACCTCCTTGTCGTATTTGATCACCAGCTTGGTGAAGGCCAGTCCGGACTGGGCCAGGTAATAGGCCTGGGTCCGTTCCTTCTGGTTCATCGCCAAGTTGTAGGTCACGTTGGAATTGTAGGCGAACTCCACCACCACGCCGCTGAGCAGGGCCAGCGAGGCCAGAACCATCAAGAGAGCGATGCCGCGAGAGCGGCGTTGGCGGGGCGAATGTCGCATTTTAAAAATTCAAAGGCTCCTTCATCTGGATAGGGGTCAAGGTCGTGAAGGTGCTCTTTTCTTCGTCGTCGGGCAATTGAGTCTCGATCGTGACTTTCACCGCCTGGGGCATCCGGTTGTTCGAATCCATCGATTTCGAATCCCAAACTTTTTTGTATTCGTCGGTCTTGTAGTCGAGATACTCAAAGCGAAGGCTCAGGACGTTCTCCAGAATCGGATAGGCGATCCCGCCCTGCTGCAGGTTTTTGTCGACGGTGGTGGCTTCGCGCCGCATCAGGACTTGCATGTTGGGCTCATCGGGCATCGGCGCCAGATAATAGCTGACTTCGGAAACCTCGCTTTCCTTGGAATCGGCCAGAAAGCGGGCATGGGACATCGTCACGAAATCCAGCCGCTGCTCCTGGCCTTCGAGGGCGTATTCGCCGTCATAGGTCGCTCCCAGCAAATCCTTGCTCTTGATCATCACCGCCATCTCCACGTCGGCCGAGATGCGGTCCATCGCCTGAACCACGGCATGGGTCGCGTCGTCGCGGCCCTCGGTGTTGGCCTTGCTGTTGAGGGTCTGATTGGTGGCGACAAACATCGCCAACGCCATCGCCGCGAGGATCGCCATCGCGATCATCACTTCGAGCAGGGTAAAGCCGCCTTGTCGTCCCTTCGTTTCCATAATTAGTTGCTGAGCTTCGCGATGTGGGTCGTCACCACCAGCGACTGCTCTTCGCCCAATTCCTCCCAAACTACCTTGGCGCTGATCTCGCGCACCGACTCGTTGATCTTCTTGGTAACCTGCTGGGCCATGTTGCGCATCGCCGCTTCCGGCGCCTGGTTGGTCTCGCCGGCCTCGACGCCGGTGCTGGTCGTCGGGGCGGCCCCCGGAGCCGGCGCCGCGCCCGGAGCGGCCGCCCCGTCTTCGGCCGGCGCATCGGCGACTTGGATC
>JBIOXX010000143.1:0-10762 GCA_044869875.1 bacterium
CGGCAACCCGCAAAACATAGGGCAAGATCACCTTCGACAGGGCCTGGGAGGCAGTGCGCGAGACCAAGGCCGGCATGTTCGGCACCGCATAGTGCCAAACTCCGTAAGCCCGGTAGACCGGACGCGAATGGGAGGTCGGCCGAGTCGTCTCCGAAGCCCCGCCTTGATCGACCGCCACGTCGACCAAGACGCTGCCCGAGGGCATGCCCTGGACCATCGAGCGCCGGATCACCCGCGGTGCCCGAGCGCCCGGAACATAGACCGCGCCCACCGCCAAGTCGGCCTGGCTTAAGGCTTTGGCGATCTGTAGCGGCGTCGCTTTGCGCAAAGTCACATTGGGATGAAGACCGGCCCAGCTCCGCAAGGGCTCGGGCCGAGAATCGAAGACCGTCACCCGCGCTCCCAAACCCGCCGCCGCATCGGCCGCGGCCCGGCCGACGTTACCGCCGCCGACCACGACCACCGAGGCCGGCTCCGAGAAATCGGTTGGCGAGAGCAAGACACCGCGCCCTCCCCGATCGCTCTGCAGGAAATGGGCCCCGATGGTGATGCTGAGTCGGCCGGCGATCTCGCTCATCGGCTTGAGCAGCGGAGTCGATCGGTTCTGCTGCAAAGTTTCGAAGGCCAGGGCTTGGACGCCGGCCTTTTGCAAAGCCCGGGTCAAGCCCGGCGCGGCCGCGAGGTGGAGGTAGCAGAATAGCCTCAAGCCGCGGCGAAAAAATCGATACTCCGAAGGCAGCGGCTCCTTCACCTTCACCACCAACGCCGAGCCCTTCCACAAGCTCGAAGCCGAAGGCACCAAGGTGGCGCCGGCCTCGCGGTAATCGGCGTCGGAATAGCCGGCGCCGATCCCGGCCCGGCTCTGCACCAGGACCCGATGGCCCCGCCGCCGCAATTGGGCCACGGCCGCTGGAAGCAGAGCCACCCGGCCTTCGCGGTCTTTGATCTCTTTGGGAACTCCGATGATCACAGGATCATCGTAAAGAAGGGCTGGGGATCCGGCAAGCCTCTGTGCTGGGGAAAATTCTTATCGGGAAGCGGTGGCGCTCAAGCTGGCACTGTTGAAGCGCTGGACCGTGTTCCCCCCGCTGTTCACGGTCCATTCGCCTTCCATCCCGCTCCGCTGAACTCGAACCAAGCCACTGGGCGTGACATTGCCCAAATCCCGGACAATCGCCGCGGCCAGATCCACTTCCGCTCCCGAATCGGCTCGGAAGGGCAAAATCACCAAGCGGGTGCTATCGGCGCCGCGGTCGAGAAAGGCGAGCTGACCGTTGTCCCGATCGATTTTGAGGCTGTAGGGAGCGGTATAAGCCGAGAGATCGAAGGTGTAGGCGGCGATTCGGTCGACGTAACGGCCGTCCTCGACGCCTCGATAATCCTCGACCAAGTAAAGCCTCTTTTCGGCCGCGGCCAGGACGGCGAAGACGTTGCGGGTCAAGTTCCAGTCCCGCTCCAGGATCGCCACTTCCAAGGGAAAGGGCGAACGGAAAATTTCCTTCGGCGCGGTGGAGTAGATGAACTCGGGGCTGCTCGATCCGGTCAAGATGCGATAGCCCTCGGCGTAGCGGCCGGCCAAGGCGAATTGGCTGCCCCAGGTGTCGACCGATGCCACGCTTTGAAGGCCAAGATAGGCCGCAAAATCCTCCTCGAAGCCGGTCTGATCGACACAGCTCGCTGCGAAATTGCCCCAGGAAACCTTGGAGACCAGGTAAATCTTGGCAGCCGAGTCGGGCAAGGAATCGCCGTTCAAGGTCACGTAAACGTTATCGCCCAAATCGTCGGCGCTGAGCACCTCGCTGGGATAAACGGTTCGCTTGACGATCTGACCCGGCACTTGATCGACGTTGACGATGTAGATCGAACGTCGGATGCCGACCATGACGTAGTTGTGCGGCACCGCAGCGTTATCGTACTTCCGCACCGGCCGGATGAAGCGGATGTCGTCTTGGACGCAGCCCGGAAAACTGGCCACCGCTTCCGGCATGTCCGAACCCGCGGCCAGCCGCTTCACTTCGCAACGAGCCGCGACCGCGGCATCGGCGCTCAGCTCGGCTCCGGTGTCGGCAGCGACGCCGCAGGAAGCACCCTCGGGATTTCGTTCCGGCAGGCCGGCGGCCTCGTTGATCCGGCCTTCGCGGACCGAGAAACCGGGCGCATTGGCCAAGCTCGGCTGCTCATTCAAGAGAACCCGCTGCGAGTCGGTCGCCATCCCATCGGGCTCCGCCATGGCCGCCTGAGCCTCGGAGAAAAACAGCGAGGTCCAGCGAAAGCCGATCTTCTTGGCCGGCGCCGGGCGGTCCGAGAACCAAATATTGCCGTCGGAATCGACCGTCATGTTCTTCATCGTTCCGGTCGATCCGCTCACCGAGCCGAGCTCATCGGGCACTTTCAAGAGAAGGCGCGAGGCGCCGACTTGAATTTGAATCACCTCGCCCTTGCTGGCCTCGACGGTGGCGGTGAAGGCGCCGGTGCCGTCGGCGTTGACGATGGTCGAGAAACCGGCGGCATAGGCGGTGCCTAGGAAAAGCGACTGAAGCTTTTCGCGCCAAGCAGTGAAGCCGGCGGGATGAACGCTAACCGTCACCCGGGAATAAGCCGGCACCGCGCCGGCCGAGCCGCGGCATTCGACGGTGGGCCCGGCGACGTTCTCGCAAACGATGAGGTTCTTATTGATGGTGACCGGGCTGGGAAGGGAGACCGGACCGGCGGCATAATTGCCCCCACCCACCGGACCGCCAACCGAAGTCGAGCCGTCGAGCGGGCCGGCGCCTGGACCGGATCCGGCGCAAGCCAAGAGACTTAAGCAAAGGAAGATTTTAAAGATGATTTGCCGGACAGACATATACCGACGCGGTGTGCCCGGCCGCGTTTCGTGAGTAATTAATTATCGCTCGGGGTCGCCCCAAAGTTGTGCTAAGGAAAACCACCCATGCTATCGAAGGAGAACCCCATGAAAAGATTAGCTATTTTCCTCAGTCTCGGGAGCTTATTTTTTTCCTTCGCCGGCCACGGGGCGGCGACCGACCCGCTTTCGGCGGCGGCCCGAGCCATCTCGGTCTACCCGGCCGACGTCCGGCAGGCAAGCCAAACCACCTTGAGCTATCCCGGGACCCTGGTGCAGCTCGGCCAAATCCAAGCCAAGAGCAGCGCCGATTTCAAAAAACTGAGCGAGTCGCTCAGTCCCGATCTCCAGAAAAAGCTCTGGCAGGTGGTGCGATATCCTCGGCTGCTCCAGGACTTGGTCGACCTGGGACCGAACGGCAACAACGCTTCGCTGATTTCGAATTATCCAAAAGCGACTCAAGAAGCGGCCAAGGAATTAGCTAAGAGTAATTTCGAGGTCCTACGTCAAAGCGCCGAGATCGGAAACAAGGCTCAGGGTCAATTCGGTTCCGCCATCCAAGGCCTCCCGGCGCCGGCCGTGGCGGCCTTTCAAAGCGTCGCCGGTCATTCCGAGATATTCCAAGTGTTGAATCAGGCGCTGGGGCTTTCGAAAATCGATCCCAGCGCTTTTAAGAAAAATCCTCAACCCTTGACCCAAGAGGCCCAGAAACTGTCGGGACTCATTGCGGCCGCCCCACCCTCCTCGCCGCAAAAGACCATCAAGGGCGGCGCCGGCGACAATCCCCAAGCCGTGGCGACCTTGAACAAGGCCGATCAAAGCTTCGAGGCTCAAAACGACTACGAGCTGGATCAGGATCCTCATCCCAAGGGCGCGAGGGTGGCCAACGTCGGCTACACGCCCTACGCTTCGGTCTTCGAACCCGTCGGCTGGGCCTACCCCTTCTGGTTTGGCTGGCCGACCTGGGACCCCTTTCCGTTTTGGTGAGAACTACTTAGGGCAGGCCTTGGTGGCTCCGGAGGCGCAGTCCTCTTGCCAAGTCGTCGGCGAGGTTTGGCGCTTCTCGGCTCGGACGCAATCGGGGTCGGTGCTGCCATCGGGACAATATTTTTGGGTGTTGGCCGGACCCTGGTCGGCTCGGGGGCTGACGCCACTGCCACCGGGATCGCCGACCGCCGGGCCGTCGTCTTGATGAATGACGGTGGTGGGAACGCCGCCTTCGCTGGTTGTCGTGATCGTTTTGGTGAGCGGCTTGGCGAAACCGGCGGCCGAAATGAGAAATGCGGTGGCGACCGCCAACGATGCCAGAGTTCTTTTCATGAGTTCTCCTCCTTAGAATTTTCCAAAACTGCCAAGGTGACGCTGGCTTTGGCGACCAAGGACTCGCCCTCGCCGTTCACGCAATAGACTTCGGATTCGACGAAGCTTAGCCGAGCCCCAGCCTTGATCACCTGAGCCCGACAACGCAAACTTCGACCCTGAGCCGGACGCAACAAGTTAACTTTAAACTCCACCGTCAAGACGTGTTGCCCCGGCTTGAGCAAAGTCGTCGCCGCCCCACCGGCGCTATGATCGGCCATCGTCGCCAATACGCCGGCGTGAACCAAGCGGTTCTGCTGCTTGTGATAGTTTTGAATTTCGAGCCGAGTTTCGCAATAGCCGGCGCCGGCTTCGCCCGGCTTCAGGCCTAAATTCTGAATGAAAGCGGCCTTTTCGAACAGTCGGTCCAAACGCTGGCGCCATTCCGGATCGAGGAATTCCATTGCCTTTTCATATCATGGAAGGACGTTGGGGCCTAGCCGGCTTTTATTGAGCCAGCGGCGATTGGCCGTCGCGGATGAACTTGGCCTGGAAGCCGTTGCCGTCGACGTCGACGAACATCGGATTGGTGAAGGCGAAGGGCCGGATTCCGCCGATCGCCACCGGGTTGCTGTCCAGCGTATCGAGGAAGGCGGCTTGGTCGATGGTCGTCTTGGCCCCCTTGGTGACGTAGGGAAAGAGCGAGCGGACGCTGCTGGAGCCGCGGACCACCACGACGACCCAAGTGTCCTCGCCGAAGCTGAAGTCGTGGGAGAGCGTCGCCTTGCGGGCGCCGCCGGAAACGGTTTGGTTGAGCGCGGCGTCGCCGCCGCCGCCGCGGGTGAATTGGAAGAGCGGCGTCATCATATACATCTGGGTATGGTCGCGGCTGTTGGCGTGGTATTCGGCGGCCGAGAGATTGGTCAGCTCCGGCACCAGATGCCCTTCGGCGTCCTTGGCCGGGACCGGCACGGTATTGGCGAAGACGTCGACCCGGTCCCAATCGAAGAAGTCGTTGCTCTGGATTTCGAGCTCGAGAGTGACGTTGCCGCCGGTGATCGTCCCGCCGACGCCGACGCCGCCCGGATTCTCGGCCGACTTCAGCTTGGCCCTTACGAAGATGCCGTTGCTCGCGACGCTGCGGTGAGCGTTGACGTTGACCGCGATCTCTTCCTTGTCGATGGCCTGGTAGGAAGATCCAACGCCGTCGCGGGGATCGGTCGAGGACACGACGTAGTTCCGAGGCGTGCCCATCGGCTCGCGGACTTGGGTATGGCTGTCGCTGTTGGTGGTCGCGCTGACTAGCATCCCCAGGTTCAGGAAATTGAAATAAACCGGCAGCGCCGTTTGCATCAAATGATCGAGGGTGTCGGGATAGGCGCCGATGGTCAACTCGAGGGCGGTGAAGTTCTTGGTGAAGAGGCCGCTGGTTCCCACCGGAAAGGGTCCCTGGAAACCGCCGCCTTCGTTGCTGTTGGCCGGCATCCGAAAATTCACCGGATCGGCGTAGCTCGAGAGCGGCTCGACCTCGTCGAAGGCGGTGCTGGTCACCAAGCCGATGATCGCAAAATTGCCGGTGGCCTTGTCGAGGATGTGATTGATCGTGATAACTTGGGTGCCGGGGTTGGCCTCATCGACGCCCTGGGCGATTTGATCCATCGTCTGGACCATGTCGTGGTCCGAGGTGGGCAGGTCGTCGTTGGACGGAACGTAGGTGTAATCGTAGGCGCCGCCGGTGGTCGAGCTGGGATCGGGCGTCAGGGGGAAAACGCCGAAGTGGCCGAAGGCCAAAGCGGTGAGCTCGTCGCCGACGATCGAGGTCACCATGCCGGAGTAGCCGAGCTTCTCGATGACCGGGCCGTAATCGGTGACATAGTCGTGGTCCGAGGAGACCAAGATATCCATGCCTTCAGCCAGCGAGGCCCGGACCCGCGACTCCAAGCTCCAAACCGAGTCGGCGCTCTTGATGCCGTGAAGGTGGAAGTCGGCCGCGACGTAGCCGCTGGTGTCGACGACTTTTTTCAGCTCGGCGTTGACGTCGACGTTGCCGCCGGCCGGGACCGTCACCCGCTGATGAAAGACCGAATACTCGGTGCCTCGGGTCACGAAGACCTCGTACTCGCCGGGCTCCATCCGGAATTGGTTGCCGCCGATCACTCGGTGATGGCCGGCCGGAGCCAAGCTCCCGCTGGGATCGATGTAGAGCAGGTCGACGATGCCGTAGGGCCGCTCCTCGAGGTTGACGTCGCCGTAAATGCCGTTGACGCCCGAGGCCGGCAAGGGGGCGGCGTGAATCGGGCTGGGTTCGAAGCCGACGACGGTGACCCGAGCCGGAATCGGCGATCCATTCTCGCTGGCGGTGACCGTGACCGTGCCGCTTTGGCCCAAGGTGCACTCGACGCCGGTGATCGTCTTGGCCGCGGTGTCGACGCTGCCGCCGCTACACTTGCCGGCATTGGGACCGCCGGCGAAGACGTAGCCTTCCTTGTAGACCTTCAAGGTGTAGGTGCCACTGCCGAAGACCTTGTCCTTGACGTCGTTGCCGCTGGAGAGGTCGGCCGAGAAAGTGCCGTCGGCGGCCGACATCGCGACGGTGGCCGGCAGATGGGTCGCCGGGCTTTCGTCGCCGGTGTCGAGGGCCACGATCCGGGCCTTGGCCACCGGCTGACCGTTGGAATCGACGACTTTCCCGCTCACCCGAAGCTTGGCCACGCCCAGTGCGCTGAAGCCGGCATCGACCACGCTGGCGACGTCGCCCTTGCCGACCGCGAAATAGCGAGTGATGGTGCGGGTGCCGGGCTGGACCTCGAATTTAATCTTGGGCTCGCCGCCGCCGATCGGCAACACGTCCAAGAGCGCCTCGCCCAAGACCATCGGCGTCACGCCGGAGACGGTCAGCGAGGTCGAGGTGTTGATCGTGCCGTCCTCTTTCAGGAACTGGACCGGATTGTAGAAATAACCGTAGCTCACGCCGACGTCGTCCTGCATGCCTTGATAGATCAGGGCCGCCGCCGGCTCGACTTGGGGAGTCTTAACGAAACCCTTCTTCGGCACGAAGGGCTCGAGGGTGCCGGAGCCGTTCACCCAATCGCCGACCGGCATCTTCACCGGAACCTCGCCGTCGTTTTGGAAGCGGGTTTCGACGACCAAATAGTCGGCGTCGGACTTGAGGCTGTACTCAGTGACGATGACCGGATTCAAGCCCCGCAGCTCGGGGACGTTCTTGAAGGGATTGTAGATGTCGTCGAAGCGGTTGGCGAAGCCGAGGTCGACGCCGACGACGGTCTTGGCAAAGGGAACGATGATATTGGTCTGAATGTAATCGTAGACGTCGAGGACGCCGGTGGCGCGAACCACGATCGGGCCGGCGCCGAAGTCGGCGTTGACGATCTCGAGCCGCTGGTAATTGACGGTCCAAGAGAGATTGACCAGCGGGAAGATGCTGCCGAATTGGTCCTGGCCCGGCTCGGCCTTGGGCCGAAATCGGTCGGCGTCGATAATGTTGCCGCCGAAGAGACCGACGCCGGTATTGCGAGTCGGCTTTTGGAGGATGATCCGGATCTTGTCGTTCTGAAGAAGGATGTCGCCGTTCCGGCCCTGGGCCAAGGGACCGCCGATCAGGAATTGCTCGTCGTTGACGATGCCGGCGCCGCGGAAACTATCGGGAGTGCCGCTGACGTTAGGACCGAAGACACCGGCATCGATGTTGATGCCGCCGTCGGAACCACCGCCGCAAGCCGCCAGCGAACAAAGGCCGGCTAGAGCGAAAAATTGAAGCGATTTAGCGATTTTCCCGAACATACCGCCACGACTCCTGCACGAAACCCTACCAACATTATATCGGCCCCATCCCCGCTAAGTTGTGGAAACTACCGGACGGGCTGGGGATTTCCATAAAAATGTGGGTTTTTTTCCCAACCGCCATGGTGATCTCGCTCATAACGCTGGCTGATGAGGGCCTGAGCCCGGGGATCGGGGCTTTCGATGAGCATAAAAAATGCCGCGCCGCGTAATTTTTCAGAGGGACTGTCGATCAAGGGCAAAATGCTGGTGACGGCTTCGGTGCTGCCCATCTTACCCAGCGCCAGGATAGCTTCGGCTTGGATCGATTCGTCGGCGCCGCCGATTTGTTTGATCAAGAGCCGCTCGTAGCCCGGATTTTTGCGTTCGCCCATTTTCTGAATGGCTTCGCGCTTGGCTTCAAAGCCGGCCGAGCCGGCAATGAGGTTGGCGAAGAAAGCCAAGGACTCGGCATCTTGCTTGGCGGCGATCAGCGCCAGCGCTTGAGCCCGATCCGGGGCGTCGGCACTCTGATAATCTTCAGCGAGCTGCGCGACCGAGCGGGTTTGTCCCTTCTTCTCCAGCGCCCGAATCGCGGCCCATTTGGCCGAGGAGCTGGGTCCATCGGCCAGCTTGAGCAAGGCTTGGCGTGCCGCCTCGTTGTTCGCGTTCTCCAGAATTCGCACCCCGGCCAAGGCTAGATCGACGTCGGTCGAACCTTGGGCCAATGCGACCAAAACTCCAGCCTGCTCGCCGGAAATGGGCAAAGGACCGCGCCGAGCCAGGAGCAGGACGGCCTCGCGGCGCAAGGGATTTGCGGCGTCGGGAAGAATTTTCAAGAGGATGGAATTTCTTTCGCTGGCCGAGGCCGCCAAATAGGATTGGGCAATGGCGAGAGTCGCGACAGCCGGCCAAACTCCGCGCTTGCCGCCGAAAACCCGCCAGACATAACCGCGCGATAGAAAATCGCGGTAGGCGGTGAAGTCGGGAATCGGCGCGAGCAGCGCCAAGCTCTCCTCTTTGCCGGCGAAGAGCGACTTCTGGCCGGGAACCAAGACCTCCTCGGCGACCTTGAAGCGGTCGCCGGAGAATTCCCCGCGGAGCAGTGAAGATTTTTTCAGCTCCTGAAGGTAAAAGGGGCGATTCGACGCCGGGGCCTCGGTGGAGCCCAGCTTCACCACCGCGACGACGGGGGCGCTCTCGAGCAGGAGGAAAAAATTATCGGGATCGCCGGAAGCCAGAAAGGCTTGGGCCGGACGGGAGGCGAGGCCGAGCAATAAAAGGAGAAGGAGCCGGAGCGCGAATTTCATGCCCTTATTTTATCACAGTCAAAAAAAACGGGGCAAACTCTCCCTGCTTGCCCCGTCCGTCGGATGACGTTTATCGGAATATTAGCTGTTTTTCACTTCGACCTGGATTTCCTTGGGCTTGGCTTCCGGTTTCTTCGGAATCACCAGCTCCAGAACGCCATCTTTCATAGTCGCCCGGATCTTCTCGGCGTCGACCGTGTTGGGCAAGGTAAAGGAGCGCAAGAAGCTGCCGTAGCTGCGCTCGACCCGGTAGAAGTTGTCTTTCTTCTCCTCGTTCTCGAATTTGCGCTCGCCGCGCAGGGTGAGAACGCCGTCGCGCAGGTTGATCTTGACGTCTTCCTTCTTCAAACCCGGAAGCTCGGCGTGAAGGCGTAGGGCTTCGGTGTCTTCGTAAACGTCGACCGCCGGCGACCATTCGGCCGCGGCTTCATCTTCTTCGGGTGTCGCTCGGCTCAAGCCCCAGAACAGTCGATTGACCTCTTCGGGTAGATTCCAGATTTCAGAAAAGGGACTACGGTTTCGATGGCGGTATAATTGCAATCGAGTCATAAATTTGACCTCCTTTGAACTATCGTTGGTTGAGGCTAGAGATGAGTTCGGCGGTCGGAAAGTCAAGGGCCGGGGTATGGATGACGACGGTCGCTGAATATTCTTGAGGAAATGGGTTGAAGGAATAGACGCCCGGCCCGTGGCTCTCGACGTTTAATTCTCGAAGACTGTCGATGAGCATGGGATATCTGCCGACCAGCCCGGTAAGCGCCGAGAAGGACGCGGCGATTTCGATTTTGCTTCTTCGGATATGAATCAGCAAATTGTAGGATTGGGCCCATTGGATAAATCCGTAGCCTTGTTTAATCACTTTGATGGATTCGGCAGCGAATTTTTTTGCTTCTTCGAAATTTAAACTCTTGGCTGTTTCGCGATGGGAAAGCAAAGCTTTGCGCCCGGCCTCGGAAGCTTCGGAGGGTATGTCTAAGGTCTTTCTCATTTCTTCCCTAAGCCGTGCCAGATCCGGCGAATCGCCTGGCTGCGCTCGATAAAAGGGCGCGGTCGCTCGGACGCTAAATGCTTTTGCCATCAATCCCTGCTGATAGGCACGTAGATTCTTGATCGGAGAGCGCTGCATCATGCTGTTGAGCATTTCATCGCCCATGCTTTTGAGCCGTTCAACGTCATTGACGTTGGCGTTCAGGATGGCAATGGACCCCACCGCGAAATATAGATAATCTCGACGCAAATCGCTTCCATCGCCCGACCGGCGAAAATGCTCCAAAGATTTTTCGAGTAAAGCCATCCGGTCAGAAGCATCCGATTTATCGATGGCTTTTACGAGTTCGCCGGTTAAATCCTGACTCTCAACTCTCTTCAAAGTGCCACGCGATCCTTTCTCGATGATTTGCTCGATCCTTTCGATCCTTTCTTTCGAGCTCAAGACCGCTTTGGGCGCTTTCGGGACCTTGAGCGGTTTTGAAACTTTCACCTCGGGCTCGGCGGCGATCGGCGGAGCTTTTTCAATCACCGGCGCCGG
>JBIOXX010000144.1:0-2520 GCA_044869875.1 bacterium
CCGGTGGTCATGCCGCGGGTCTTGGTCGAATGGGTTCCGGCGCGGCGGTTGGCCAGTTGGTTGCGAACCGCGTAATAAAGCAGCGACTTGCGGATCGGGCCGGCCAAGAGAGCATCGGCGACTTCGACGTCGCGAACCTTTTTCCCGGACAGATTGTATAAAGCTAAAGTACTCATAATCAAAATAACCTCTTTCAACTGTCATCCCGAGCGTAGCGAGGGATCCTTGCCCAAGATTTTTAACTTAAGGATCTCCGCAAGGATTCCTCGGCCCCATGGGCCTCGGAATGACAATGCTAAGAAGCCACCTCCGCGTTTCCTTCAGCCGGGGCATTCTCCGCCGGAGCCTCGGGCGCGGCCTCGGCCTTTTCGCCCGGAGCCTGGCTCTTCAGCCGCTTTTCGAATTCGGGGTTGGAAGTGCGAATCAAAAGAATCGCATTTTCACCGCCGGGGACTGCGCCATTGAGAACCAAGAGGTTCCGTTCGGCATCGACCTTCAGGATCTTCAGATTGCGAACCGTCACTTGCTCATCGCCCATGTGGCCGGGCAGGCCCATCAGCTTGAAAACCTTGCCGGGATAGGTGCGCTGGCCGATCGAGCCGGTCGAGCGATGGAAGGTCGAACCGTGGCTGGCCGGACCGCCCGCTTTGTGATGGCGCTTGATGACGCCCTGGAAGCCTTTACCTTTGGAGACGCCGGTGACGTCGACCCGTTGACCGACTTCGAAGGCGCCGACGCCGAGCTGTTGACCGACCTTAAAGCCGTCGGCGTCGTTGACCCGGACTTCCTTGAGGTGACGGAAGGCACGAAGACCCTTCTTTTCGAAATGGCCGCGCTGAGCCCGGTTGACTCGGCGAAACTCGAGCTCGCCGAAGCCGAGCTGAAGAGCGCTGTAACCATCGGTCTTGGCGTTCTTCACTTGGGTGACGATGCAGGGCCCGACCTGGAGAACGGTAGCGCCGTAATAGTCGCCGCCGTCCGCGAAGATCTGGGTCATGGCAATTTTTTTCCCGATCAAGCCGGGTTTGACAGTTTTCTTGGTGCTCATACCATCTTAATCTCGACCTCGACGCCGGCGGAGAGATCGAGTCTCATGAGAGCATCGATCGTCTGCTGAGTCGGTTCGAGAATATCCAACAAACGTTTGTGGGTGCGGATCTCGAATTGCTCACGCGACTTCTTGTCGACATGGGGCGAACGCAAGACCGTGTAACGCTCGATCTTAGTCGGCAGCGGCACTGGGCCCGCGATGCGAGCGCCGGTCCGCTTGGCGGTGTCGACGATTTCGGAAGCCGACTGGTCCAACAACTTGTGGTCGAAGGCCTTGAGCCGGATTCGAATTTTTTGTCCTGGAGTTTCTTCAGCCATATCGTTTCCTAAAAGACGCTTGCCGCGCCTTCCTTATTCAATGATCTCGGTGCAGACGCCGGCGCCGACGGTTCGGCCGCCCTCGCGGATCGCGAAGCGCATTTCCTTCTCGAGCGCTACCGGCGTAATCAGCTCAACCGTGATCGCCACGTTGTCGCCCGGCATCACCATCTCGACTCCCGCCGGCAATTCCACGATCCCGGTCACGTCGGTCGTTCTCACATAGAACTGCGGCCGATAGCCCTTGAAGAACGGCGTGTGACGCCCGCCCTCTTCCTTGCTCAAAACGTAAACCTCGGCCTTGAACTTCTTGTGCGGGGTGATCGTGCCCGGCTTCGCCAAAACCTGGCCCCGCTCGACCTCTTCCTTCTTGGTTCCACGAAGCAAGGCCCCGATGTTGTCGCCGGCTCGGCCTTCGTCGAGCAATTTGCGGAACATCTCGACCCCGGTGATCGTCGTCTTCTGGGTCGGCTTGAATCCGACGATCTCGATTTCTTCACCGACCTTCACGATGCCGCGCTCGATACGGCCGGTCACGACCGTACCGCGGCCCGAAATCGAAAAGACGTCTTCGATCGGCATCAGGAAGGGCTTGTCGATCGGCCGCTCCGGCTCTGGGATATAGGTGTCGATCGCTTCCATCAGCTTCATGATCGCCACTTCGCCCAAATCGCCCTTATCGCCTTCCAGGGCCTTCAAGGCCGAACCCTTGATGATCGGGGTCTTGTCGCCCGGGAACTTGTACTTCGAAAGCAATTCTCGGATTTCCAATTCGACTAAGTCCAACAACTCGGCGTCGTCGACCATGTCGCACTTGTTCATGAACACCACGATGTAGGGAACGCCGACCTGGCGGGCCAAAAGAATGTGCTCTCTCGTCTGAGGCATCGGGCCGTCAGCCGCCGACACCACCAAGATCGCCCCGTCCATTTGGGCGGCGCCGGTGATCATGTTCTTGACGTAGTCGGCGTGGCCCGGGCAGTCGACGTGGGCGTAATGCCGGTTGGCGGTCTCGTACTCGACGTGAGCTGTCGCGATGGTGATCCCGCGCTCCCGCTCTTCAGGTGCCTTGTCGATCTGGTCGTAAGCCATGAACTGGGCTCCGCCCTTCTCCGCCAATACCTTCGTGATCGCCGCCGTCAACGTCGTCTT
>JBIOXX010000145.1:0-3779 GCA_044869875.1 bacterium
GACCCGATCGATCTACTGCCGCGCAACTATCCCAGCGTCCAAGCCCTGCTCAAACTCCGCGACAAGCTCGAGCCCAAGAAACGCTTCGCGGTGGTCTTCGAATCCGACAATCCCGAACAGACCAAGAGGCTGATCCAGGATCTCAAAGTTGTTCTCGAAAAAAGCCCCCAAGTCGGCAAGGCTCTCACCACCAAGGTTGGCTACCAGTATTTCGATAAGCACAAACTGCTCTTCCTCGAGCTCGACGATCTGAAGGACATCCGCCATCGGATTGACCGCAAGATCCAGCGCGAGAAGCTCGGGCCGCTCTACATCAGCTTCGACGAGGAAGAGGACGCCAACCTCAACTTCGCGGACATGGAAGAGAAGTACCGCAAGCGCTACGGCGGCGAAGCCGTCGACAGCGAGTACTACGTCAGCCCCAACGGCCGGCTTTACGGGATTTACGTCGAGTCGAAGCAGCCCAATCTGACGATGGCCGAGGAGCGGAAGTTCCAGGACGATGTCCAGAAGGTGGTCCAGGGCTTCGACATCAAAGCCTACGATCCCTCGATGAAGATGTACTTCAGCGGTTCGACCCGGGTCATGGAGTACCGGGCATTGATTCACGACCTCAAAATCGCGGGCATCATTTCCGGCGCCTTGATCTTCCTGCCGTTGCTGCTGCGCTTCCGCAAACCTCAATACGTGCTCTTGATCTTTCTGCCCTTGGCGGTCGGTATTCCAATGGGCCTGGCCCTGTCTTCGCTCTGGGTCGCCAAGCTCAACGTCACCACTTCCTTCCTATTTGCCATTCTCGGCGGCTTGGGGGTCGAAACCGGGATCCACGTTTTTTCGAGGTACTACGAAGAGCGCCATGCCGGCGTTCCGCTCAAAACTTCCCTGACCGAGATCTATGTTTCGCTCGGGCCGGCGGTGCTCACCGCGGTGGCTTCGTTGGCGGTGACTTTCCTGCTGATGATCTTCAGCGACTTTCGAGGTTTCAGCGAGTTCGGCCTGATTTCAGGCTTGGGCTTGATCGTCCTTTTCGTGCTCTATTTCACTTTCTTCCCGGCCCTCCTGGTCTTGGGCGAAAAGATCGGCTTGATCAAATTCGGCGGGACGATTCGGGAGTTCGAGGGCCGTTTTTCCTTCAGCCCCGGTTTCGTCAAGCCGATGCTGGTTCTCTTCAGCCTGATCACCGTTTTTTCGATCTTGGCCACGCCTTATTTGAAGTTCGAGTATGACACCAAGAAAATCCGGGCCGACGATCCTTCGACCCGCTTGGACAAGATCCGGCAGCGGGCCACTAGCGGTGAGCGCCTGAACAACCCGGCGGCGGTGATCATCCATAACCGCGAGGAGGCCGAGGCGATCAAGACCTCGGTCGACAAGGCCCGAAAGGCCAATCCTCACACTACCGTCCAAGGAACCAACTCGATCTATTCCCTGGTTCCAACCCAGCAAGAGGAAAAGATGGCGGTCCTCCACGACATTCAGAAAATGCTGGAGGACGACACCATCAAACTGGTTCCCGACGACAAGCGGGCCGACCTCGACCGTTTCAAAAAAGCGGTGACCGAAACCACGCCGGTGAAGGAGGGCGAAGCCCCGACCGAGGTCACCGAGCGCTTCATCGGCGACCCCAACATTCCGGGCACGGTGATGATGATTTTGGCCAAGCCCCGGATCGAGCTCGACGACGGGCGCAAGGCCATCGCCTTCGCTTCCGAAATTTCCAAGATCCAAACGCCGCTCGGAACCTTCCAGGCCAGCAGTGACGCCATCGTCTTCGCCGACGTATTAACCACGATGATCCGGGATTCGGAGAAGGTTCTGGTTATCTCGGTTTTGAGCGTCTCCTTCTTCGTCTTTCTCAACTTCCGCAACGTGAAGAAGACGCTGCTGGTCATGTTTTCGATTTTGGCCGGAGTTTTCTGGGTAATGGGCGTGATGTTTCTCGCCGGCGTTAAGCTCAACCTCTACAACATGGTCATGATCCCGGCGGTGATGGGCATGAGCATCGACAACAGCATCCACATCTATCACCGCTACGAGGAATTGGGGGTTGGATCCTTGCCCAAGGTTCTGACCACCACCGGCGTCTCGGCGCTGATGGCTTCGATGACCAATGCCGCCGGTTTCTTCGGTTTGGTCTTCTGCACTCATGGTGGCTTGCGTTCGATGGGTCAGCTGGCGGCGATCGGCTTGGGCACCTGCCTGATCACGACCTTGCTTTACTTGCCGATGATTTTAAAATTTTTCGAGGACCGGCAGCTTCGCCGT
Organism: bacterium; assembly: GCA_044869875.1. Lineage (GTDB taxonomy): Bacteria > UBA10199 > UBA10199 > DSSB01 > DSSB01 > DATEDP01. The sequence goes on from JBIOXX010000145.1 coordinate 2,266, forward strand.
CAGGCGGCCTAGGCTTATTCGAAGACCACCGTTTTGTTGTTATAGGTGAGGATCCGTCGCTGGACGTGCATCCGAACGGCGTGAGCCAAGGCCAGCTTTTCCTGATCCCGACCCTTGCGGACCAAGTCCTCGACCCGATCGCGGTGAGTGACGCGGGCGACGCTCTGCTCGATGATCGGACCGTTGTCGAGCTCGGCCGTGACGTAGTGGCTGGTGGCGCCGATCAATTTGACGCCCCGGGAATAGGCCTGGTGATAAGGTTTTCCGCCGATGAAAGCCGGCAAAAAGGAATGGTGAATATTGATGATGGCGTTGGGATAGGCCGCGACGAAATTCGGGCTCAAGACCTGCATGTAGCGGGCTAGGACCACCAGGTCGATTCGATGGTCGCGCAAGAGCTGGAGCTGTTTTTTCTCGGCCTCGGCCTTGGTCGCTTCGGTGACCGGTACCACCTCGAAGGGAATGCCGAAATGTCCGGCGACTTCCTTCAGATCGGCGTGGTTACTCAGGATCAGCGGAATTTCGACGTCGATTTCACCCAACTCCCGCCGAACCAATAAATCGTACAGACAATGGCGATATTTCGAGACCAAAATCGCCATCCGGCAACGTTCATCGCGGAAATGCAGCGAATGATCCATGTTGAAACGGAGCGCCAGCTTATCGAGCTCTTGCTGGAGCTGGTCCCGGTCGAGCTTGAAGCCGCTCATTTCCCACTCCAGCCGCATCAAAAAGGTGCCGGTTTCGACGTCGGTATGCTGGTCGGAATCGACGATATTCCCGTGATGCTTGAAGACGAATTCGGAGACGGCCGAGACCAAGCCCGGTTTGTCCGGCGAGACGATGAGCAGGATTGCGTTATCAACAGCTGTGGCCATTTTCATGAAGCTTATCATCGAGATCATCGTTGACAAGACATTTCCTTTTCATCAATATCGTTCTTTACCCTTTTTCGCTGAAGCGAGGAATGTATGAATAAAAAAGACTTGAAGAAATTTAAGGACATCTTGCTCGAACGGCGCAAGGCGATCACCCAGCTCAACGAATCGCTCAGCGAACAATCGGTGGTCTTCGATCCCAACGACCTGCCCGATGAAGTCGACCTTGCCAGCAGCGAAACCGATCAAGCCATCAATCTCAAGCTCCGCGACCGCGAGCGCATCCTGCTGCGCAAGATCGACAAGGCCCTCAAGAAGATCGACGAAGGCGAATACGGGGTCTGCGAATCCTGCGGCGAAGACATCGGCGTCAAGCGGCTCGAAGCCCGCCCGGTGACCGATCTCTGCATCCGCTGCAAGGAAGAGGAAGAGCGCCGCGAAAAAGCCTACGCCGAAGAGTAAGCTAAGCTGAAATCTCCTTCGCTTCTTCCGCCGCGGCCAAGGCCGCAAGCCGGGCGCTGACCGTCGCCAACCGCACCAAATTTTCCTTCTCGGCGCAGTTCAAAAAAGCTCCTTCGTGGGGCTCGTCGAGCTTGTGCATGCAGAGGCAGGCGAATTCCATTCCCCGGGCGTTGA
>JBIOXX010000146.1:0-2196 GCA_044869875.1 bacterium
AGTCGAATTGAAATACTTCGACGGCAAAGGGAAGTCCGGCCTCTTGCGCTGCTTCGACCGGGAGGGAGCCTTGATCCCGAGCATGAGAGGCACCTTGTTGCAAGAGCTCTTGAAAACCGGGGAAGAAGATGAGGTTAACGCCCTTAAAATCTACCCGGAATTAAAAGAGTTGGAAGAAAGTTCCATCAAGTTGCGCAAGGTCGCTTTGATGCTTCGCCTGATCGATATCCTGTCCAATGCCAAGGATGCGGAATGGACAACATTGTCCCCCCTCGCCCGCGAGCTCGGCCTAGTAACCGAAAATAATTGGCTGGTTATGATCGATGAGGGTGCCTTCGCCATCGAGCAGTGGAAAAAACTCCACCCCGGCCAGGAGCCGGTGCTTCATTTTGAGGAGAGGCCGAAACCGGTTCCGGCGGGGCCATCGAAGGCCGACGTCATCGACGGGATTATGAAATACAAACCCTGATTCCTCGGATTTTTCAAAATCGACCTTTACTTGCCCAAAAATGAGCCTATATGCTTAATTATAAGACCAAATAGGGTTCATTTTATGGAAAAAATCATCCCCATCTCCGACCTTCAAACCAAGGCCAAGCAATTCGTCGAACAGGTGAAAAAGACCCGCGAACCTCTGATTATCACCCAACGCGGGCGAGCCGCCGCCATCCTCATCGATTTTGAGAGCTACGAGGGCCATATCGCTACCCAAGATGAAATGAGCTATCCCGACTATAAAACGCGTCTCAGCAAGACGAAGCAGGAGAAAGGGAAAGGGGTTAGCATAGAAGACTATAAAAAGGGTAAGCGGAGCTATGGCCGCAAAAAATAAGAAGGTTTTCTTAAGGCCTCTGGCTCAGCGAGATCTGGACGCCATCTTTAAAATCTCTCCGCGTTCGGGAAATGAAATCCTTCGAAAAATAGAGCTCCTCACCGAATTTCCGGAGTTAGGGCCGGCGATGACCCGGGCTTTCCAAGGCTTTCGCCAGGTTCTCTGCGGCAATTACCGAATTATCTATGAAATTATTTCGGAGACCCGGATCGAAGTCGCCTATATCCGACATTGCTCCCGGCAATCGGGCCTGCGCTTGATCGTTTGATCAGGTCTCAACGGTCTTCAGGACTTCCGAGTATTCTTTCTTCAGCTCGGGATCGTTCACCTTGAGCCAGGCGATGGTATCGGCGAGAGTCTCGTCGGGATTCCGCGAGACGAAGCCCAAATCTTTTTTCGCATAGAGCGATTTCAATCCCCAATGCTTCGAAGCCATCTCGAAGACCACCGGATCGGGAAGGATCGGGTGTTTTTGCGGCGGAAGAACTTTGTCGAGAATGCCGGAAACTTTAGCAAGCAAGGCTGCCACCGGCCCAGGGAGAGCCACCTTGGGCGGCGCGACGCCGCCGATCGCAGCCACGGTTTTGAAAAAACGGTCGATGGGATAAACCGTTCCGCAGAAGTGATAGACCGGCTGAGGCTTGGCGATTTTCATCGCCCGAATCATCGCCTGGCTGACGTCGCGAATGTCGACGAAATGAATCCCGCCATTGACGATGAAGGGCAATTTGCCGCGGAGCAAACGAGCGACGTGGGCGGTGGCCCGGCCGCGGTGATCGCCGGGCCCGAGCAGGACCGGCGGCCGCAGGATCACCAGCTCGACGCCGAGCTCCTTGGCCAGGGCTCGGCCTTCGCGCTCGGCTTTAATTTTGGAAGCGTAATAGGGCCAGCTCCCGACGGTGGCTTCTTGGAAGGGCGCCAGCTCCTCGGCCTGGGCTTTGGGATCGGTGAAGCAGCCGACGGTGCCTGAAGTCGAGATGAAGAGGGTGCGGCAGCCGAAACGCTTGGCAGTTCGGATCATCGCCAGCAATCCCTGGACATTGGTGTGGAACATCTCCTCCGGCGCCTTGCGGGTGTGCTGAATCACCGCCGCCAGGTGATAGATGCCGCCTAAGCCTTTCAAGCGGTGATCGCTGCTCCAAGCCTCGGGCTCGGTGACCGAGCCCTCGATCAACTCCACGCCCTTGAGCTTGGCGGTCCAATCCTGTTTTTTCCAGCTGGCCTTGCTTCGGACCAGGGCGATCGGTTGAACCGTGGGGTCTTCGAGCAGGAGCTGCAAGAGATGTCGGCCGACGAAGCCGGTGGCGCCGGTGATGAGGTAGGGAGTTTTGGCCATAAGAGCTCCTTTGCGGGATCAGCCCGCG
>JBIOXX010000147.1:0-3588 GCA_044869875.1 bacterium
CTTCGAAAATCCGAAGACATCGTTGATGATCGCCATCAACTCGCAAGTGGTGGTCTCGAGGCGTTTCATATCGGGGTCTTGCAAGAGCTTCTCAGGCAGCTCCCAGCCCAGGGCATATTCCACGAAATCGATGGTCGGCAACATCCCGACGGCGATGGTCCGGCAGGAAAGCTGTTGGGCGGCGCTGTGGAAGCTGCCGCTTTCCCGATAGTTCCGGACCTGATCTGCCTCGCTCCGGGTCGACCAGACCCATTCGGTATAGCGTTCGGCATGGCGTTTCATCCACTGGGTACTCATGTCCCGGCGGTAGATTTGACCCAGCTCCCACCAACCTCGGAAATGGGGGCTCCCGCCCGGAAAGACTTCGGGACGGCCGGCGATCGCCTCGCGGAGCTGTTCCTGAATGCCATCGTCCTTCTCTTCGATGATGTCGTCATAAAAGATCCAAAGGGCCAGAAAGCGCATGATGTACTTCACTCGCTCCGCCGCCGCGTAGGGGAAGGGCCAGCCGCCGTAGCCGTCCACGGTGAGCTTTTGGAAGCGCTCGGTTTCCTCGGCGCTCCGAATCACCCCGAGATCGCACAACCAGCGGTAGGTATCCCGCTCCATCTCCTTGGCGAGAGGATGGGAATCCACCTTCCAAGCCCGCGGATAATTCAAAACAACCTCCGAAAGGAGCCCGCTTTTTTTTAAATGTTTGGGAATTGCCTTCGACGGAAGACGGCCTAGGCCTGCGCTCAACCCCATGATGACACCCTCCACGATGCTCAACGGACCTGCCTTACCCCTTTCAGGCCGGATTTACGTACAATGTTAAGTTCGGTTGATCGTTTTGGCGACAAAAAAATGTACTTAACTTTGGTGGGAATAAAATCCCCAGGGGTTGCCGCACCCCGGATAGGGCCAAACGCACCAAGGGCGGGCAAGGTCTTGACTCCTCACCCGCCCCTGATGACAGTGGAGGGGATACCAAAAATTTAAAATCGAGATCCTGGCCAAGCCAGGCCTGACCAGGACCTCTGCCCAAGGAGGTAAAAGTTCCCTTACCCGATAACCTTGTTCTCCCTGAGGATGCTTATTAAATGTACAGAAGTCTGAGGGGGTAATGCAAGGGCATGGGCCTTGCTTAGTGCATTTCCTTGGCTAAACCCTGGGAATTAGGTCGGAAAAAATTTTGGAAATTATCGGCCGGCGCTGAAAGTAGCCCGGCCGATTTCGAGCATCTTGCCTAGGCTGGACATGCCGTCGGTCACCGCGGTGGGCTCGTAGCCGCAATGGGTGGCGCAATCGGTGCATTTGGAATTGCCGCTCTTGGTGCCGTAGGCCGCCCAGTCGGTGTCTTCCATGTATTCGCGAAAAGTCTTGGCATAGCCTTCGTTGGTCAGGAGGTAGCAGGGTTTCTGCCAACCGAAGACATTATAGGTCGGCATGCCCCAGGGGGTGCATTCGTAGTCCCGCTTGCCCTCGAGGAACTCCATGAAGAAGGGGCTATTGTTGAAATCCCACTTTTTCTTATGCTCCCGCTTGTAGTCGAGGAGCTCCTTGAAGAAGGCCTGGGTCCGGCGCTTGGAGAGGAAATGCTCCTGATCCGGCGCCTTCTCATAGCTGAAGCCCGGCGAGATGGTCAGCCCCTCGACGCCCAATTCCATCATGTGGTCGAAGAGCTTGATCAGGGTGTCGATCGAATGACCCTCGAAAACCGTGGTGTTGGTGATGACCCGGAAACCCTTGGCAATCGCGACGTGGATGGCCTTGACTGCGATGTCGTAGGTCCCCTCCCGGTCGACGCAATGGTCGTGGTGCTCGCGGTAGCCGTCCATGTGGATGCTGAAGGTGAAACGCTTATCGGGCTTGAACTTGTGGAGATGGCGTTCCAATAAGAGCGCGTTGGTGCACAAAATGACATAGCGCTTCTGCTTGAGCAGCCCATCGACGATTTGCTCGATCTGGGGGTGGATCAGGGGCTCGCCGCCGGGGATGGTCACCATCGGGGCACCGCATTCCTGGGCCGCATTCAAGGCCTGCTCGACCGAAAGGTTTTTCTTCAAAATCTCATCGGGGAATTGGATCTTGCCGCAGCCGGGGCAGGCCAAGTTGCAGCGAAAGAGCGGCTCGAGCATGAGGTTGAGGGGATAGCGCTTGTTCCCCTTGAGCCGCTGCTTGAAGAGATATTTGCCGATCGCGAAGGCCTGGTGACCAGGGACTGCCATAAAAACTCCATTTGCCGAATGGCTAGGCCTATAGGGGTTTCGGTCGCGAAAAACAACCGAATTTCCCCCTCGGGGCTAGGAAGCGGCCCCCTTCAGCGCCTCCGCCTGATAGTGGGCCCGCAGCGCCTCGATAATCGGCGCGATTTGGCCTTCCATCACCATGTCGAGGTTGTGGACGGTGAGGCCGATCCGGTGATCGGTCAAACGGTTCTGGGGGAAGTTATAGGTCCGAATTTTTTCGCTGCGGTCGCCCGAGCCGACCATGCTCTTGCGTTGGCTCGAGATCTCGGCGTCCTGCTTGGCCCGTTCGGCCTCGAACAAACGGGCCTGGAGGATCTTGAGGGCCTTGGCCCGGTTCTTGTGCTGGCTCTTTTCGTCGCGGCAGATCACGACCTCGCCGGTCGGGATATAGGTCAGGCGCACCGCCGAGTCGGTGGTGTTGACGCTCTGACCGCCGGGACCGCTGGCCCGCATCACGTCGATCTTGAGGTCCTTCTCTTGGATCTTGATCTCGACGTCGTCGGCCTCGGGCAGCACCGCCACCGTCACGGTCGAAGTGTGGATCCTCCCCTGGGTCTCGGTCTTGGGTACCCGCTGGACCCGGTGGACGCCACCCTCGTACTTGAGGTCGCTGTAAACCATGTCGCCCGAGATCTGGGCGATCATTTCCTTATAACCGCCGATGCCGGTGGAGTTGCTGTCCATGATCTCGACCTTCCAGCCCCGGGTTTCGGCGTAGCGGCTATACATCCGGAAAAGATCGGCGACGAAAAGCGCGGCCTCGTCGCCACCGGTGCCGGCGCGCATTTCGAGGAAGATATTTTTCTCGTCGTTGGGGTCCTTGGGCAGGAGCAGGACCTTGAGGCTCTCCTCGAGCTCGGCAATCTCTTTTTCGAGCCGCGGAATTTCCTCCTTGGCCATCTGGCGGAGCTCTTCGTCCGATTCGTTCAGGAGCTCTTTGTTGCCTTGAAGATCTTTCTGGGCCCTACGGTAGGTCTCATAGGTTTCAACCAGCTGGCGCAAACCGGCATGCTCCTTGGCAATCTGCTGGAAGCGCTTGCTGTCGGAGGTCACGTTGGGATCGCTGAGCTGACGCGCCAACTCGTTGTAGCGGTTAACGACTTCTTCGAGCTGCATTTCGTTCCTCGGAATGACAGAAAAAAACCCACCTCGGTAGGCCGAGATGGGTATCAAAAAATTTACGCGAACCGAGCTATTGCTTCTGGAAGTTTTCGTACTTCTTCTTGAAGCGGTCGATCCGGCGGGCGGTATCGACGAGCTTTTGCTTACCGGTGAAGAAGGGATGGCAGCTCGAGCAGATTTCGATCGTGATGTTGTCCTGGGTCGACAGGGTGTCGATCAGGTTGCCGCAGCTGCA
>JBIOXX010000148.1:0-5096 GCA_044869875.1 bacterium
ACAGGAAGTCGCTGAAAGGCCAGGTACCCTTTTCATCGGCTTCGATATCGCCGACCGCTTCCACCGCCTCGCCTTCCTTGACGTACAGCTCCTTGATTTCGCTCAAATGGCCGCCGAGCTCTTCCACCAGAGAAGCGGCGCTGTCCGCCAAATCCGGGTCGTCAAGTAATTCGGCGATGCGTTCGAGCTTCGCATTCAATTTTTCGTGAAGCTCTTCGGTAATCCAGCCCTTGGATTCGAGCTTGGAAAGCTGTTTTTCAAGCTCGGCGTGACGTTCCTTCAAGCCGGCGGCATCGGCGTTCTCTTCGTCCGGCTCTTCCTCCGAGACTTCCGTGCCATCGGCGACGAGCTTCGTCTCCAGAGGGCCGATCATCAAGAACAGACGGGACAATTCAGCTTCACGCCTTTCGGGACTCAAGGATTGGGCGAAATTGAACTGGCCTTGAACAACTTGGATCTCGCGCAACAAGGCGCCTTGATCTTCCTCGTCCAGATCGCTTTGTTCGACCATCGCGACCAGGCTGCTCAAACGCCCGCTCAATTGGTTCGGGGTGAGGCCGGTAGGCTGCATCGCGAAGGAGCTGGCTTCCTCCGGAACCTCTTCTTCGAGCGAAAATTCATACTCGTCAAAGCCGAGGTCCTCGAGCTCCGAGGGAGTATACTGATTGATGGCATCGGCCTTGGATGGGTTGATATTGTAAGACATGGCATTCCTCCTTTTTTAATTCCAAAACGGCCGCTTCAATCGCGGCGCCTTCCTGGCCCAAGGAGGAGCAAGAGCAATGCCAGGGCCTTCTGATTAAATTAATGAATGATTTCAGATGGAAGGAATGTTTTTGAAAATATAAATTATAAATTTATAATCAACGTTCCCTTAATTTTGTAATTTTAAAATCACATTTTGAGCACAGCGAGCTCGATCCAAGGCTTTCCTCCCAAGCCCAAGGGGTTTAGGATTTTCCTCAAGAGTCTTAAAAACAACTTCCAAGCCGTTTCTGCCGATCCGTTCCTTGGGGAGCAATGCGTGTTGAAAAGGATCCTTCCATTTTTATTCAGCGCCGTCGTGACGGCTTGCAGTGGCCTCGCTCCTTCGGGGAGCGGCGCGCCGGAGGGAGGGGCCTTAGCTCCGCCCCAAGAGCCGCCGCCGGCCTATGCCCAGGCTCCCGGCTTTCCGGCAGGAAATCCCGGTCCCGACGTCACGCCCGAGGACAAGAAATTTCATTTCTTTATTTTCCCGAAGCTGGAGGCATACGAGCAACCGGTGTCCATCGGCTCGATCAAAGCCAAGCTCAGTGGAGTTCGGGTCTCCGGAACTGTATCCTGCCAAGTTTCCGAGCATGCGACCCAACCTTGTCAAGAAGGGCTCGCGCTTCGCATCGTCGATATGACCTTCAACCGCTTCGTTGAAGCCAAAATCAGCGTCGCTCCTCAAGGAAAGCTTTCTTTTCAAGCCGAATTGCCGGGAAGCTCGCTGCCCCAGGGACCGGCCAACTTCGAGTACTGGGTTTTTTACCTGAACTACGATCCGAGCTACGTTCCGGCCCCGCAATCTATTTTGGATTGCCCCGAACCGAGCGACGATAAATCGCAATTGGTCTGTTTGCCCTCGAATCAAGCGACCTGGGGCGTCGGTTATCCCTTGGAATCCGACGCGATCTAGGCGCTTTCCAAAGCCCGCAGCAGTAAGCTCTTTTTGGTAGGCAGGCCGGCCTTTCCCAACATGTTGTAGACGGTTTTCAGCGTCAGCCCCAATTCCTCGGCGACCTTTTTCTTGTCGAAATTGTGGCGGCGCAGCAGATCCACGAGCTGGGCCCGTTCGATCGAGGATTCTTCGGCGCCGGAAGAGGGGCGCGAGGGGAGCGACTTTGCGCTCCGGCCCTGCATCTCGAGCATCTTGCGATCGATGCGGCGGCCGTTCGCGAATAGTAAAGCGGCGCGTAACACCGATTCCAACTCCCGGACGTTGCCGGGCCAGGGCCGCTCGATCAACCACCGGACCGCATCCTGGGCCAAGGAGCTCGGCTTGAGACGATATTCCTTCGCTACTTTTTGGATCAGGTGATGGGCCAGGACCGGGATATCCTCGCGCCGCTCGCGGAGTGAGGGCAGCCGAATCGTCAGGCCGTTGATCCGAAAGAAAAGATCCTGGCGGAATTTTCCTTCCCGGACCATCGCTTCCAAATCGCGGTTCGAAGCCGTCACCAAGCGCAGCTCGACTTTAACCGCGACGTTCGACCCGAGCGGCCGCACCGTGGCTTCTTGCAGCACCCGCAGCAGCTTGGCCTGCATGCCCAGCGACATGTCGGCGACTTCGTCGAGGAAGAGGGTGCCGCCATCGGATTGCTGAATCAAGCCGACCCGGTCGCGATCGGCCTGGGTGAAGGCGCCGCGTTTGTGACCGAACAGCTCGCTCTCCAGAAGGTTTTCTGGGATGGCGCCGCAATTTTCGGAGACGAAAGGTTTATTCTTCCAGGGACTGTTGTGATGCAGAGCCCGGGCGACCAGTTCCTTGCCGGTTCCCGATTCGCCGAAGATCCAAACCGGTATTTTGGTGGGCGCAACATGGTCGATCTGCTCCAACACCTGCATCATCGGCGGCGCTTTGCCGACGATCTCCTCGTAGGCGAATTTGAGCCGCCGGCGGACCTGGCTTAATTCGCCGCTCAGCTCTTCCAGCTGCTGCTCTTGGTCCTTGACCCGGGTTTCGAGGCGCTCTTTGTGATCGCTCAGCTCATCGAGCAGCCGCGCCTTCTGGATGGCCAGCGTTGCCTGCACGGCCAAAGCCGAAAGCAAGGTTAAGTCTTGCTTGACGAAGCAGTCTTGCTCGAAACGGTGGTCGAGGTAGATGGCGCCGAAGGGCTCGCCGTCCAATTCCATCGGCACCACCAGCACCGACGTCAGTTGGAATTGCACCACCGACTTCGCCTCGCGAAAGCGCTCGTCGGCTTGGGCGTTGTCGGTGAGCAAGGGCGTGCCTTGTCGAAGCGCGGCTTCCACGACCGTCCAAGAAAACTTCAATTCTTCGCCGGCCAAGATTTCACGGTTCAAACGGCGAGCGGTTTTCACCTCGAATCCCTTGAGCTCGCCTTGCTTTGCGCTTTTCTCCCGGAGCAGCAGGAAGCCTCGTTCGGCGCCGCTTAATTCGATGGCGGCATCCATGACCCGCTCCAGGATCTCCTCGAGCTTGGCCCGTTCCGAAATCCTCCGGTTGATTTCACAGAATTGTTGGAAGCGAGCTTCGGCAATCGCCGTTGTCTCCCGCGGCGTCTTGATCGAGGCGAGGTTGGAATAGTCCATTTTGAGTTCCTCCGGTAGCTTGTCGATAATTTCCTGCCCGGCGGCATCGGCCAGCGCGGCAGCGCGTTCGGCCTCGGGCCCTAGGCCCTCGCGGCGCGCGGCCCAGGCTAGATCCATACAAGTCTCGCGCCGCCACTCGGGAAAGGGATGGGCCGAAATCCACTCCAGCGCAGCGGCGAAAGACTCGGGAGCGAGCAGAGTGGTCCATCGCCGGTGCCAAGCGGCAAAGGCCGGGCCTTCCAGTTGGGCGAGCTTTTCGAGGTCGCTTGCGATTGCCGCCGCTTCGAGCTTGTTCTGGCGAAAGCGGGCCCGCCACAACAGGAAGCGGGCTTGCCAGCTTTGGGCGGCGCCGACTCCTCCCACGGAGAGAAATTTTTTTAAAATTGCTTCGGCAGCCGCCCAATCCTCTTGGGCAAGGAAGAACTGGGCCCGATGCAATTCCAAGGTCCGCGCGATTGCGGGATTCTCTTGGGCTATGTCGGAGCGGTCCAATTCGGTGAGTCGCTGCCCGGCGCGCTCCGATCGGCCAAGCGCGAGATCGATTTCGACGGTGCCGAGAGTCAGCACCGCCCGATCGACGGCGCTACCCAGCACCCGCAGCACCGCACCGGCCGGCTCCATGCAAACCAGGGCCGCCGCGACGTCTCCTTGGTCCAGCCACAGCAAGGCGCGGTTGCCTTCGTAGCGAGCCCACTGCAGCAACTCGCCGCCGCGCTTGGCCTCTTCACCGGCACGGTTGATGGCTTCGAGCGCTTCGGCCGGCGAGCCGTGCTCCCGCGCGAGCATCCCGAGGCAATTGGCGGCGATGGCCGTCAACTGCGGGTTTTCGGTCTTCCGGTAGTGGTCGAGGCTCTTTTCAAAATGTCTTTTGGCGGCGGCGAAGCGCAGCTCGGTTTGGGCGAGGCTGCCCAGGCGTTGTTCCACTTCGCCCAAAACTGCAGGGTCGCCGCGAGCCAAGTCGAGCGCGGTTTCGAGATGGTCGCGAGCGCTTCCTACATGTCCGAGCTCCATGGCTTGCGCCGATAGCAGATTGTGAGCGCGGGCCTGGTAAATACTGAGCTCGGGATTTCCTTTGGAGTCGGCAACGAGTGTTTTTTCCAGCTCGCGCCGCGCGGCCTCGCCTTGACCTTGGGTCGACAAAACCAGCCCGGCGTAAAAATGGTAGCGCAACTCGGCGGCATCGGGCTCGGTCTCGCGAGCGACTCGGAACCAATCGCGGTAGGCTTGCCGGGCCTGTTCATGGTGGCCCAAGCGGTAATTAGCGACCGCGCGGAGGATATGGAGCCAACGGCGGTCCAAGCTCGGGCCTTGCAGCGTTTTTAAACGCTCCGCCCACTCTAATAACTCCGTCAATTCGCCGCTCGCTTCAAGCCGACGCAAAACGGGGATACCCAAGGCGGCTGCCAGCTCCCGTTCGCCAAGCGCCCAGGCGTGGTGGAGGCGGGAATGAATTTTTCCCGGATCGAGGAATTGGAGCCACAAACGGTGGGCTTGACTCTTCGACTCCTGGGAAAGAGCGGCGAGATATTCGGAGGCCAAGGAAGGATGGGCCAGGCTCAGTCGCTCGCTTTCCACCGAACGGAATGCGAGCATCCCATGTTGCGAGAGGGCCAGCCATAGCGTTTCGGCTTCCCAATCCACCTCTTGCAAAGGCGCTTTCAGCTCGCTCAAAATGACGCCTTCGGGTTCGGTGAGTACCAGGGCTAAAAAGAGGCGTTCGCCCTCGGAAAGCTCGGCAAGTTTAGCTTGGGCCGCTTCGCGAAAATTATGGAGCGTCCGGATCGGCCCCGGATTTCCTC
>JBIOXX010000149.1:0-3778 GCA_044869875.1 bacterium
GCCGGCGCCCAGGGTGAGAACCACGTCGCCCTTTTCGGCCTGCTCGGCCACCGCGGCGGCCAGGCTCGCCTTATCGGGGTGATAGACCACCTTCTGCTGGTCCATCGCATCGAAAAGGCTGCGCGAAGAAACTCCGACGATGGGCTCTTCGCCGGCGGCGTAGACCTCGGTCAGGTAGACCTTGTCGGCCTCGCCGAAGGCCTGGGTGAAATCTTGGAAGAGATCGCGGGTCCGGGTGTAGCGATGGGGCTGGAAGAGCGTCACCAATCGCCGCTTGGGAAAAGCCTCGCGCAGGGCCTTTAATGTCGCGCGAATCTCCACTGGATGGTGACCGTAGTCGTCGATCACAGTGATGCCATTGTTGCAGAGCAGCTGGAAGCGGCGCTCGATGCCACGGAAACCGCGGAGCGCCGTCGCGATCTTGCGAAAGGGAATGTCCAACTCCCGCCCCACCGCGATCGCGGCCAAGGCATTGGCGATGCTGTGGCGGCCCGGCGACTGCAGGACGATCTCGCCCAGCTTTTCCTTGCGGAAGAAAACGGTGAAGCGCTGGCGCAGTCCTTCTTGGGCGAGACCCTCGGCCGAATAGTCGGCGGGGTTTTCCAAACCGTAGGTCACCACTTTGCGCTGAAAACGCGGCAGCAGCTCTTGGACCACTGGATGATCGGCGCAGGCCACGATGGCGCCGTAAAACGGCACTTTGTTGGCGAAGGCAACGAAGGTTTCCTTCAGCGCTTCGAAATCTTTGTAGTGGTCGAGGTGTTCGGGATCGACGTTGGTGATGACGGCGACCGTGGGGTTGAGCTTGAGGAAGGATCCGTCGGACTCATCGGCCTCGGCCACCAGGAACTCGCCCTTCCCCAGCTTGGCATTGCTCCGCAGGGTGTTGACCCTTCCGCCGATGACCAGCGTCGGATCCAAACCGGCGCCGGAAAGGATCTGGCCGACCAGCGAAGTGGTGGTGGTCTTGCCGTGGGAGCCGGCCACCGCGACGCCGTATTTCAAACGCATCAATTCGGCCAGCATCTCGGCCCGGGGAATGACTGGGATCCCGTGCCTGCGGGCGGCGGCGACCTCGGGATTGCTCTCCTTCACCGCCGAAGAGATGACCACGACGTGGGCTCCCTCGACGTGTCCAGCCTTGTGGCCGTAGTGGATCTTGGCGCCCTGCTTCTTCAACCGCGCGGTGATGGGGCTGCGCTTCTGGTCGGAGCCCGAAACCCGGTAGCCGAGGTTGAGCAAAACCTCGGCGATTCCCGACATTCCGATGCCGCCGATGCCGACGAAATGGAGGTTTTGGTAGCGCTGGAACACGGGGTTCACCTAGAGAGAGGAGGTCTTTTTGGCAAGCGGGGATTTGTGATTTGCAAAGGGGGGTAACCGCAAGGCAAAGCTTTCTTCACCCCCCTTTGAAAAAGGGGGGCCAGGGGGGATTTAAAGCGCACCGCGCCTCCACCCAAGCCGATAATCTAAAGTAGATCCAATCGGGGCACGATTGAGGATTTCTCATGAGTCCCCCGACCAGCCTTTCGGCCTGTCCCCCTGAAATTCGCGAACATCCCCTCCCCGGCGATCGCTGCACCGCGGCAACCGAGCCCTATCATCCGCCGGAACGGCGTTTTCCGCAGCTCTCGCTGGTCCTCGAGGCGCCGGCCTTCAGCGTCCGCTCCGGCTCGGTGGGCGGCGTCGACTTCCGCTATCGGACCGGCGTCAATGCCATCTTTCGGCCTCATTCCTTGGTGAATTTGGGCCTCGGAATCGACACCGATTACCTATCGGAATTGACCCTGATGGGGCGGGTCGGGGCCTATGTCCCGCTCAATCCCCTGCGGATGTATGGCCTCGGCTTCACGGCTATGGCCGGGCTCCGCCAAGTCTTCGACCAGCAGCACGCGGTGGGCGGCGCCGACGCTCCGGTTTCGGGTTCGCTCTTCGCTTTCGGCGGCGAGGTCTCGCTGCACTTCCAGATGTGGCGTGAGTTCTCCTTCGTCCTGCCCTATTTACGTTTCCTGGCCTCGCCACCGGCCGAGATCGGCGTGAGCGGCGCCGGCCGGACCTCCCTACCCTGGGGCTGGGAAATTGCTTTCGGCCTCGGTTTGAGTTTTGACTTCCTTCCCGGCGGCAATTGAGGAAAGATTTAGGCAGAGAGAATCCCATGCCGAAAGAAAAAAACCCAGTTCTCGCCCGCAGCGAAAGGCTCTACCTCACTCCGATCGCCGTCGAGCACGCCGAATTTTTCCTCAAATGGTACAATGACCCCGAGATATTCGGTCACCTCCGCGACATGAGCTACAGCACCACTTTGGAAGAGCAGAAAAAATGGGTCGAGGATACCAATCGCGATCCCACCCAAAGAGTCTACTCGATATTCTACATTCCCGACGACAAGCTGATCGGAGATGGCGGTTTCATGAACATCAATTGGGAGGATCGGAAGGCCGAGGTCGGACTGGCGCTTGGCGAAAAAAAATATCAGGGCCTGGGACTGGGTGCCGAAGCGCTTTGGCTGCTCTGCAAATACGGCTTTGAGGAGTTGAAGCTCCACAACATTCTCGGCGAAAATTATGCCGACAACCCGATCGCCATCAGCAATGCCCGCAAGATCGGCCTGCGCTATTTCGGCACCCGAAGGGAGTCACGGCGCATCGGCGACAAGCTGCTCGATGTCCATTATTCCGACATGCTGCCCCACGAGCTGATCAAGCCGGAAAAGCCGCGGTAAAAAAATGGGAACCATTCCCTTCGAAACCTGGGATCCCAACCGTCGATAATCTCCTCAAGGGGGAGATCATGCCGGGGATTGGACCGAGCTGTCCAAAATTACCGAATAAAATCATACTGAATCCGCTGTCGGTGCTAAGCGCTGAAGTGGAACCCGCCGCTCATGGCGATGGCCGGCCACTCAGCTTGGCGGAGCTTCGCGATATCGCTGCCCCGCAGGACTCCTTCTATTTAATCCCTGGCAGCGGTGGGTTTTGCGCTTATCCGATCCGGCCTCTGGCCACTCCTCACTTTTCGCTGAGCGATTTTTTTCCGGCCGAAGTGCAAAAGCTGCCCGCCTTGTTCGGAAAACCCACCACACTGGCGGCACCTACCGATGTCGCCATCGATGCGGCGATCTATGAACCACACGCCGACCAGGTCTTCGTTCCGGAAATTCGCAGCATGAATTGGTATTTGGTGGGAGGAGCCAAGGAATACCACACCTTCATTCAAGGCATCGTGGAGTATACCCAAAGTATGTTGGAGGAGTGGCGGGGAGGTCCTTGGCAATTCTTAAATAGGGAGTGGGAGTTGCCGGAACCAGACCCTAAGCCCAGTTTTTTAGCTCCGATCCCCTCGACGCTCGAAGCTTGGACAGCCATGGGCCCTTTCTTCGGCTGGTTAAGCCAAATGGACCCGGCGCTCTTTTCGGCTCTTCAAGGAAAATTGCAGTATGCGCCGGAACTCCCGGCCCATGAGTGCCAAATCCCAGGCGCGGAAGAGGTTTACGCCTATTACACCCCAGCCACCGACCAAATCCTTCTGATGCCTCTCACCATCCGGCTCTTGCAACAAAATGACTATGCGGGAGTGGCTCAAATATTGGCCCACGAAGTAGCGCACCGCGAAAATAGTCAAGTCGGATTGGTCATCCCTTCGGATCAACTCCTGCAACGTTCCTTGGACTTGTTCTTTCATTCGGCCGACGAGGAAAATCCGCTTTTCGGGATGCTGGCGCAGTTCATGGGTCCGCAACTATGGCAGGAACTGAGCTGCCGGCGACTCCCCTTCCTGC
>JBIOXX010000150.1:0-2993 GCA_044869875.1 bacterium
GAGGGTCGAAGCGGAGCTGGATTTCCAAGGGATCGAGCCGCTCCTCGGCGTTGGTGAGCTTGATGCCGCCTTCGCTGCCGGCCCATTCCGCGGCCCTGAGCCCATGGACCTTCACTTTCGGCTCCAAGAGCGAACCGTTGATGCTCAAGCGATGCTTTTCGCCGGGAGCCAGCGGGGAAAAGTGAAGCGTCAAGCCGCCGAGCCGCACCTTTTCATTGCTGAAGTCGCCGCTGATCGAAATCTCGCCCTTCTCCAACACCGGCTTGACCTGATCGATCCCGACATTTTTGGCGGTTTCGGAGCCGCGGCGTTCCATGATCTTGAGCAGGATGTCGAGGATCTGCCAGCTATAGACCGGAAGGCCACGATAAAGATCCCAGCCCGGGCCTCGAATCAAGTCCGGATCCAACTTGGCCTTGTTGACGTAATCCTCGTGAACGTCCTTGCTCACCGGAAACCAAAGATACTGAACTTTGGCTTCGAGCTTGCGACTCTGAGGGTTCATTTCGACTTTGAGAATTCGAACGATGAAGAAGGGCCCGATGATGGGAACTTGATCGAGCGGCTTCAACAGCGATTGAGGACCGGCGTAAGGCTTGAATTCAATCCCAAGCTGAACCACCGCCCCCTGCCCCTTCATCACCGCGTGGGTGAAGGTTTTCACCTGGCCGGGACCGATGCCTTCCATCGGCAGCTTGAGGTCGGCGCTAAGCTCGAAGTCCTTGAGCTGGGTGGTGAGGTCGTAGAGCAATCTCGCCATCGGCGTGTCGGGTGGCGGAGGCAAGGCCGGAGGCGAGGAGATCTGGGGAGCCAGCAGCTGAGTCGGATACAGCGAGGCCAGAGGTTTTCCCAGGGCCGCGCTCTTTGCCAGCAATGGCCGATCCTGAGCTTGGTCGCAGATAAAATAGTCTTGCGGGGCGCTGGCTGGTTTGGCGAGCGGATTGACGTTAAGCAAAGGGCTGAAGCCCGAATCCCGAAGATCGGGAAGCGAGATCGGGCTGATTTTGCGGCAAACCATCAGCGTCCTCCCTCCGCTTTTAAGCTCTTGGTGAAAAGCTCCCAATAAGCTTCCAGGCTCAAGGGCAATTGATCGGTGACGAGAAAAATCTTCCGGGTTCCCAGCCCCTGAACGCTCGAGCCCAGCCAAGCCGAGGGATCGACTCGGCCTTCGAGACGGATTCCGTCGCCGCCGGCGTAGGCGATGCCGTTTTGCACGCTCCAAAGTTGGTCGGCGATCAGGTCGAAGTTTTCGACCGCCTTAACCTTGGAGCCACCCTCTCCGACTCTCACTTCCGCGGCCTGGACACCAACGCCACGACCGCCAACGATAACTCCTTGGGGTAGCAGTACCGCCTGCCAGGTGCCTTTCAAAGGCAGGTCGGCATCGATCGTCCGGGCTTCTCCAGGAAGGGACAGCGGCCCAAAGTGAAGGGCGGAGTGACGTCGCGGATCGAGCCACAGGAAGATTGAGCGCCGAGCCGGAGAATAGCTGAGCGAGCCGAGGAGCTCGGCGCTCACCGGACCGCTCACTAATCCGCCGAGCTTACCTTCGACCCTAGCATTCAAGCTAACCCGAGGCTTGGCGAGCAGCCCGGCCCAAGGGCCGGTGCTGAAGCTTCCCTTCAGCTTCAAGTCTTCGGCGAAGAGACCGGGAGCGAGATTGATCCGCGCCGGCCGGAACTGGAAGCTGCCATTGAGCCGATCCGAATCCGCGGCTCGGCCCAAACGCAGGTCGAGGGCATTGCCTCCCGGCAGATCCGGCAAATGGACTTCGCCGGCCAAGCCTTTCTCCGACCAGTTCACTTCGGCTCGGCCCTTGCGGGTCCACTTCTTCCCGTCATAGGCAAAAGCGATGGATCCGAGATCGATTTGGCCCCGCTTGGCATCGGCTTTCAGATCCAATTCCGAGCTCACGGTGAGAGGAATATTGATGCCGCTAAGGCTCAGCGAACCCTTGCCTTCGATCTGCCAATTTCCTTCATCCAGCTTCGGCTTCAATTTGAGCGAGAAGCGAGGCTGAATCGCAGCGGCGCCGTAGCTCAAGGCCACGGCATCGCCTTCGACGCGGAGGCTTTCGGAGCTGCCCTTCACATCGAGAGCCAAGCCCCTGGCTTTAAGAAGCGGCGCTCCTTCCGGATTGAGAATCGAAAGGTCTCCGCTGAGCTCCAAGAGCAGCCGCTTCCAAGATTTCGTGCTCCCCTCGTATTCGACCTCGCCTTGCCCGACCAGGGTTCCGAGCCAAGAAAGGCCGCTCGAGCCGAGCGGCGAAGGATGCTCGGCCGGCACCTCCAATTGGAGATCGCTCAAGGAAAGGCCGATTTTGGAAAGCGAGAAGCTACCGCCTTTGAAATCTCCGGCGGCCTTGCCGTGAAGTACGACCGACAGGTTGGGTAGACCCGAGGCCTCGATCGAACCGAGCGGCGCTTCGACCCGCAGGCCTTCGGTTTCAAGCTCGATTTCGCCGCCACGCCGTAAGATCAGCACGGCATCGCCTTGGATTTTCAACTCCGAACCAGCGAAGAGCCCGGAGATCACAGCCCGGGCGCTCAAGTTTCGAATTCGAATCTGGGTAGCGCCCTCTTCGGCGAAGTAACGCACTTCGAGGTCGGCCTTGCCTTCGGGGATCGACCAACCTTCGGGCAGCGGCAGCTGGGACAAATCGAAGCGCGGCCAAAGGACCTTGCTGCCGCGCTCCAGCCCCGAGAAATCGAAGCTCCGCCAAAGGCCGGCCGCTAAATTATTCTTCAGTTTGGCCACGTCGAAGTAGGCCTCCAAGCTGGCGGTCAGCGGATGGCAAGAGCCGCCCGGAGTTCCCGGCGGATCGTCGACCCAGGTTTCGCTGGGAATCCGGGCCTTGAGTCGCACCGAACGCAGCGCCGAGAGCAAGGGATCGTCGTCGCTGGTTTTAGATGCTGGGGGCTGAGTCAGTGACTTCAGCAAGTCGGCGAAGGGAACGGGATGAATTTTCTTCTCAGGAAATATCTGAGCCAGCG
>JBIOXX010000151.1:0-2612 GCA_044869875.1 bacterium
GGAATCCGGACCTTCGAAACCGCCACCCGCAACACCCTCGACTTGAGCGCGGTTCCGGTGCTCCGCGAGCAGACCCATTTGCCGGTGATCATCGATCCTTCCCACGGCACCGGCGTCCGCGACTACGTTCCGCCGATGGCGATGGCCGCGGCTGCGGTCGGCGCCGACGGCTTGATGGTCGAAGTTCATCCGACTCCCGAGACCGCATTGAGCGACGGCGCACAATCGCTGACCTTGGAGATGTTCGCGGGCATGATGGAGAAGCTGAAGCCCTTGATCGAATTGATGGGGAGAAAACTCTAAATGGCGGCCGATTCCACCGCCAATTTCCAAGGCCTGAGGGTGCTCTCGCTGGAGAGCCGGATGGCCGAGCCGATGCGCAAGCTGGTCGAGCGGGCCGGCGGGGTCGCCTTCAGCGCGCCTTCGATGCGCGAAGTGCCCTTGGCCGACAATGAGGACGCTTTTCGTTTCTTCGAAGAGCTCGAGGCCGGCAGCTATGAGGTTTTGGTTTTGATGACCGGCGTTGGGCTCAAGACCCTGATCGCCATCCTCGAAACCCGTTTCCCCAAGGAGAGGATCCTGGCCGGCTTAGCTCGAGCCAAGATCGTGGTCCGCGGACCCAAGCCGCTCTCGGTCTGCCGAATCCACAATATTTCCGTCGCCGTGACCGTGCCCGAGCCGAACACCTGGCATGAAATCCTCACCATCCTCCAGGAAGAGTCCTTGATCGCCGGCCAGCGGATCGCGGTGGTGGAATACGGCGTTTCCAATTCGGCCTTTCTCGAAGAACTGCGCTCCCGCGGTGCTGCAACGCGCACCGCCCAGGTCTACCGCTGGGGCCTGCCCGAGGATTTGGCGCCGCTGAAAGCCGGCATCGACCAAATCATCGGCGGCGAGATCGATGTTCTGCTCTTCACCAACATGGCCCAGGTTCATCACCTCCTGCAGGTCGCGGCCGAGAAAGAGTTGCCGCTGCGCCGGGCCCTTCACCAGGTGGCCATCGGCTCGATCGGCCCGACCACCAGTGAGGCCTTGAGCGAGCGCCAGCTCTTCGCCGATTACGAAGCCAGCCCCAACAAGATGGCCGACTTGGTCGCGCAGATGGCCGGGGCCGCCGGCGAAATCGTGCGGCGGAAAAGGGCGCGGGCCGCCGATTCCTGGATTCGAGTCGCCAGCCCGAAAATCCCGGCCGCTTCGGAATTGGAAAATTCACGGATGATGAAGGCCTGCCGCCGCGAGCCGGTCGACCGCATTCCGGTTTGGCTGATGCGCCAAGCCGGCCGCTACATGGCCGAGTATCAACTGGTCCGCGGCGGCGTCGATTTCCTGACTCTCTGCAAGACGCCGGAGCTGGCGGCCCAAGTCACTTTAGATGCCGCCGAGCGGCTCGGGGTCGATGCCGCGATCATCTTCGCCGACATCCTGCTCTTGGTCGAGCCGATGGGCGTGCCGCTGGAATTCAAAGAAAGCCTGGGGCCGGTGATCGGCCGGCCGCTGCGCAGCGCCGCCGACATCGATCAATTGAAGCCGGTCGATCCCGAGGCCGGCCTCGGCTTCGTCCTGGAAGCGATTCGCCGGGTCCGCCGCGAGATGGATCCGAAATTGCCGCTGATCGGCTTCTGCGGCGCGCCCTTCACCGTTGCGGCCTACATGGTCGAAGGCAAGGGTTCGCGCAATTACATCCCGACCAAGGTTCTAATGCATGAGGATCCTCGGGCTTGGCACCGGCTGATGGAAAAGATCACCACCGCTTCGATCGATTATTTGAAAGCCCAGGTCGCGGCTGGTTGCCAGATCTTGCAGGTTTTCGACAGCTGGGTCGGCTGCATCGGCCCGGAAACTTACCGCGAATTCGTCCTGCCTCACATGAAGCGGCTTTTTTCGGAATTGCCGGCCGGCGTTCCGACCATTCATTTCGGCACCGACACCGCGACCTTGCTCGATCTGATCAAGGAAGCCGGCGGCGACGTGATCGGCCTCGATTGGCGGGTCGACATCGCGGCCGAATGGAAACGCTTAGGCCAAGTCGCGGTCCAGGGAAACTTCGATCCGGTGCTGCTCTTCGCCAAACCCGAAGCGATTTTCACCGAAGCCCGCGAAATCCTCGCAGCGGTGGGGTCGAAACCCGGCTTCATTTTTAATCTGGGTCACGGCATTTTGCCGGAAACTCCGGTGGCTCACGTCTTGGCGCTGGTGGACTTCGTGCATTCTTGGACGCCGTGATGAATGCAAGGAAGATTGCTCTTGCCAGACTTTCATTAGCTTCCTAAAATTCCCAAATTATATAAGCGCTTAGGGAGATGGGTGGCTCTCGCGATCGCTCGCGGCTTGGGGGTGTAGGGTACTTCTTTCTCCTTCGGCATTGGGTTAACCAATATTCGAACCGGAGGCAGCAATGAAAAAGCTAGTGACTATCTTTGCCCTGCTTGGCCTAACGGCTTGCGGCGGCAATGCAATCAACCTTTCCGAAACCGACAACTTAGCGCCGATGGAGGCTCAGATTCGGCAGGCCGAATCGGTGGCCCTCGGCGAAGCCGACGCGACCAAGAACCTGGGCTTGTTGGACGGAGTGTCGGTGGGAGACGGCATGGTCAAGGTCTCGCTGAGCATCC
>JBIOXX010000152.1:0-12360 GCA_044869875.1 bacterium
GCATAGATACTGCATGATCGCATTGGATTCCCAGAGGACGAAGTCTTGGTCCACCAAGGTGGGGCACTTGCCGTTGGGATTGAGTTTCAAGAACTCCGGCCGCTGGGTTTCGCCCTTGGTTGGATCGAGGGCGATCCGCTCCAAAGAAATTCCCAGGTGATCGGCGAGGGCGCTTGCCGGGTAATTGTTGGGTGAAAGAGGTAGCCAATATAGTTTCATAAATAGGTCCTTTCCAAGTGGTGGAGACATCCCGTCCAGCCCTCGCGATGGAGATCGCGAGAGTTGGCGCTGGGCAAGTATTCGTGGGTCAAAACAACTTCGGTTTGATTTCCCTTGGCGAGAAACTGGACGGTGACTCGGGTTTCCCGGGGAAAGTCGGGATCGCCCTCCCAGCCCCAAGTGAAGACCAGTTTTTCGGGAGGCCGGATTTCGAGATATTGCCCGAAGGCCGTGTGGGTCTTGCCTTCCGGAGAAAGCATCTGAATGCGGTAGGCTCCGCCGACCTTCAAGTCAACCTCGGCCACCGGCACTTGAAAGTTAGGGTTGGGCGAAAACCATTTCTTGAGTTGTTCACTCTCGGTCCACGCGGCGAAAACCTTTTCGCGGGGAGCGGGGACGAGTTGGTTTAGTTGAAGGGTCGTTTCGCTCATGATCCTTCTCCTTGATTTGAAGGTTTTTAAAATAGCTGGCCAAGGAATCCAATCTTCCCTCCCAGAAGGCACGGTAACGATCGATCCATTCGGCCGCAGCCGCCATCGGCGCCGCCAAGAGGTGAAGGCGGTGGAGCCGGCCCTCGATCTTGCGCTCGACCAATCCGGCGCCCTCCAAGACTCGGAGATGTTTGGAGATGGCGGGCAGCGACATTTGGAAGGGGCTGGCCAACTCGCTCACCGTGACGTCGCCTTGGGCCAGACGGGAAAGCATGGCCCGCCGAGTCGGATCGGAAAGGGCCGAGAAGGTTGTATTCAGCGAGGCAGAATATTTAACCATATGGTTAAATATGTCGTGAGCGCTGCAAAATGTCAAGGTCCTTGATATTTGTCTTATTTCCGTCTAGGGCAGGACAAGTCCATGAAAGGCCTGAACATTGTCATAATGGCCGCAGGCAACTCCACTCGGCTCAAATCCCGTCTCACCAAGGTGATGCAACCGCTCTGCGGTCGGCCTTTGATCGACCATATCTTGCGGACCGCCTGGAGCCTGAAACCGCAAAAGATTTCCATCGTCGTCGGGAACGACAAGGAAACTTTGATCGCCCACCTCCGCGGGCAAAAAGATTTGATCTTCGCCCACCAGCGCGAGCGTCGTGGTACGGCCCATGCCGCCCAAATCGGATTGAAGGCTTTGGGCAAGGTGTTGGGGCCGGTCCTAGTCCTGAGCGGCGACGTCCCACTTTTGAAAACCGAAACCTTGAAACGCCTGCTTCGCCTCGGAGCGGCCCGTCCACTCTCGCTGGTGACGGCGGTGCTGGCCGATCCCTTCGGCTACGGCCGCCTGTTGCGCGACGGCGAGGGCCGGGTTTACGGGATCGTCGAAGAAAAGAACGCCAGCCCCGAGGAAAAGCAGATCAACGAGGTCAACGCCGGCATCTATTGCGTCGAGGCCGATTTTTTCCGCCGGGCCTTGTCCAAGGTGAAGCCCGACCCCATCAAGAAGGAATACTACCTGACCGACGTCGCCGAGATCGCGGTGGGCGAGGGGATCCCGGTGCACACCGTTCCGGCCGAAGACAGCCGTGAGATCCTGGGCGTCAACACCCGGGCCGAGCTGGCTTATTTGCAACAATTGCGGCGGGCCGAATTAGTCGCCGCTCATTTGGACAACGGCGTCGGGATGGAAGATCCGGCTTCGGTCTACGTCGACGAAGGCGTTTCGATCGGCGAAGACACTTGCCTGGGACCGGGCGTTCATTTGAAGGGCCGGACCAAGCTCGGCAAATCCTGCCGAGTCGAGGCCGGCTGCATTTTGGTCGACGCCGAGCTCGGCGACGAGGTCGAAGTCAAGGCCTACAGCCATCTCCAAGATTGCAGGGTGAAGGCCAAGGCCATCCTCGGACCCTTCGCCCGGCTTCGTCCCGGCAGCATAGTCGAGGAAGAAGCCCACGTTGGAAATTTCGTCGAGCTGAAGAAGACCAGGCTCGGCCGGGGCAGCAAGGCCAATCACCTCAGCTATCTCGGCGACGCCGTCATTGGAAAGGGCGTCAACGTCGGGGCCGGAACCATCACTTGCAACTATGACGGCAAGAATAAGTTCCAAACCCGGATCGACGACGGGGTTTTCGTCGGCAGCGACACCCAACTGGTGGCGCCGGTCAAGGTCGGAAAGGGCGCCTACATCGGCGCCGGGACGACGGTGACCAAAGACGTGCCGGCGGGATCGCTGGCGGTTTCACGGGTCGAACAGAAAAACATTCGGAACTATAAGAAGCGGTAAGGCTATGTGCGGAATCGTCGGGTACATCGGTGAAAAGCAAGCGGCGGAAATCCTCCTCGATGGGCTCTCCCGCTTGGAGTACCGCGGCTACGATTCGGCCGGCATCGCGGTCCTCGAGGGCGGCCGCTTCGAGATCCTGCGAGCCGAGGGCAAGCTTTCGATTTTGCGGAGCCTGGTCCAAAAGAAAGAGCCGAAGGGAAAGCTCGGGATCGGCCACACCCGTTGGGCCACCCATGGGCGGCCCAGCGAGGCCAATGCCCACCCCCATCGTTTCGGCGATATTACCCTCGTGCACAACGGCATCATCGAAAATTACAGCGAGCTTCGCGAGGGCCTGATCAAGAAAGGCCATCATTTTTCCTCGGAGACCGACAGCGAGATCGTCGCCCACTTGGTGGCCGAAGAATCGGGCCCCCGCACTCCGACCCTGGCGGCTTTCAAAAAGGCTCTCCATCGGCTGAAGGGCTCCTTTGCCATCGCCATGCTCCATGAAAAGGAGCCGGACAAGCTCTACGCCGCCCGCAGCGGCAGTCCCTTGGTGCTCGGGATCGGCGAGGGCGAGAGCTTCCTCGCCAGCGACGTGCCGGCGCTTTTGCCCTACACCAAGAAGGTCATCTTCCTCGAGGACGGCGAGCTGGCGGTCTTGAGCCGCAAATCGCACGAGATCCAAACTCTCGAGGGCAAGCCGGTCCAACGCGAGCCGCGGATCATCACCTGGACCCTCGCGATGGCCGAGAAGGCCGGCTACAAACATTTCATGCTCAAGGAGATCTTCGAGCAGCCGCGGGCGCTGGCCGACACGCTTCGCGGTCACCTCGATCTGGCGAAATCGGCGGTCTACGGCGACGGCGTGGCCGAGCTGTTCAAGAGCCGAGCCGACTTGGACAAGATTTCCAGCATTTACCTCGTCGCCTGCGGCACCAGTTGGCATGCCGCCCTCGTTGCCAAATATTTTTTCGAGAAGGACGTCGGCGTCCTGACCATGGTCGAGCAGGCCAGCGAGTTCCGTTACCGCGATCCGATCCTCGACAAGAACAGCTTGGTCATCGGAATTTCCCAGTCCGGTGAAACCGCCGACACTCTGGTCGCGATCCGCAATGCCAAGGCCAAGGGCGCCAAGGTTTTGGCGATCACCAACGTGGTCGAGAGCACCTTGGCCCGGGAAAGCGACGCGGTTCTCTACACCTATACCGGTCCTGAGATCGGCGTCGCCGCCACCAAGACTTTCACCGCTCAGATCGCGGTCCTTCAGCTAGCAGCAATTTTCCTCGGCCGAAAAAAAGGCAAGATGAAGCAGGAAGAGGCCGAAAAGCGATTGCACGAGCTTCTGGAGGTTCCGGGCAAGATCGAAGAGGTTTTGAAGCACGCCGATCGGATTCGCGAGATCGCCTTGAAGCATGCCTACAGCGACGACTGCCTTTACATCGGGCGCGGAGCCCAATACCCCATCGCCTTGGAGGGCGCGCTCAAGCTTAAGGAGATCTCCTACCTTCACGCCGAAGGCTATCCGGCCGGCGAATTGAAGCACGGCCCCATCGCCTTGATCGACCAAGGCTCGCCGGTGGTGGCCATCGCCTTGAATGACGATTACTACGACAAGATGCTCTCCAACATCCAAGAGGTGCTCTCGCGACAGGCCTCGGTGGTGGCGGTCGCCAGCGAAGGCGATGCCAAAATCGGCGAGCTGGCCGGCGACGTCATCTTCCTTCCCAAGCTCGAGCCCTGCCTCATGCCGTTGCTCAGTGCGATCCCGATGCAGCTCCTGGCTTATTACATTGCCGATCACCGCGGCCATGACGTCGACCAGCCTCGGAACCTGGCCAAGAGCGTGACGGTCGAGTGATGCCCGGTTCCGAAATAATCAAGCGCTTCAAGAACGACCAAGCCACCCAGTTGATCCTCATCGGGCTCCTCATCGGTGTGCTTTCGGGCTTCGCCGCCGTCTTCTACCGTTGGCTGATTTCGGCGATGCAGGGACTGTTCTTCGGGACCGGCGAGAATCCGTTGGTCGTCGCCCAATTGGCCCCCTGGTGGCGGCGCCTCCTGATGCCGACGCTGGGGATGCTGCTGGTCGGACTGATCAGCAAATTCTTCCTGAAGAAGGAGGGCGCCTCCCACGGAGTTCCTGACGTGATGGAGGCGATGCAAGCCGGCAAGCCGCTTCCGCGGCGGATCATCCTGATACGTTCGCTTACCTCGGCGATCACCATCGGCAGCGGCGGGTCGACCGGGCGGGAAGGACCGATTGCCCACATTGGCGCCACCATCGGCTCGGCGATCAGCGGATTATTCAAGAAGAAGGGCGAGCTGGCCAAAACCATGATCAGTTGCGGCGCCGCCGGTGGGATCGCCGCAACCTTCAACGCCCCGATCGCCGGCGCGCTCTTCGCCCTTGAGATCCTCCACGGCGACGTTGCCATCCGCCATTTCACGCCGATCGTCATTTCCTCGGTCATCGCGACCGTCATCTCGAATTCGCTCTTGCGCGAGGTCACCGGGCTCACCGCCTTGAGCAGCGGCCAGCTGACCTTCCATCTTCGAAGCGGCTGGGAAATTCCGATCTATTTGGCGATGGCCTTGCTGCTCGGGGCGGCTTGCATCCTCTTCATGCTTTCCTTGGAGCGAATCGAGGAGGCCTTCGAGAAATTGAAGCTGCCGGGCTACCTCAAGGCCGTGATCGGCGGGCTCATGATGGCCGTCATCGGCCTCGGCTTCCCCCAGCTCCACGGCTTCAGCAACTACACGACTATCAACGACGTGCTCGAAGGGCAATACGTCTGGTACTTAATCGCGGCCCTGGGCTTTCTCAAGATGCTGTCGACTTCGGTCACCCTGGGGGCCGGCGGCACCGGCGGTGTCTTCGCGCCGTCGCTGTTCATCGGCGCGATGCTCGGGAATACTTTCGGCTATTTCATCCATCGGCTCTTTCCCAATTCCACCGCCACCGCCGGCAGTTATGCCCTGGTGGGGATGGGCGCTTTGATGGCCGGCGTGACCGGCGCTCCGCTGACTTCGGTGGTCCTGATCTTCGAGCTGAGCGGGAAATACTCCATTATCCTGCCCTTGATGATCGCCTGCGCCGTCACCACCATCCTGGTGCAGGTCTTCATGAAAGGCTCGATCTTCACTCGGCCCTTGCTCAAGAAGGGCATCTTCTACGGCGAAAAGCGCAACGTCCTGCGACGGATGCGGGTCAAGGACATCGTAAAACGGGAGTTCCACCGGGTGACGCCGCGGACCAAGCTTCGCGAAGTCCTGGACCTGCTCTCCAACTCTCGGCAGTACGCTTTTCCGGTCCTGAACGAAAAGGACGAGCTCGAAGGCATCGTGTCGCTCCAGGACTTCCAAGAAGCGGTCGCTCAACCCGAAGTGACCGACGTCTTGGTCGTCGGCGAGCTGATGACCTCTTCGGTCAGCACCGCCTTGCCGGAGGACTCTCTGGAAGAGGCCTTGCTCAAGATCGGCGATCGGAATATCGAATACCTGCCGGTGCTCGAATCGGCCGATTCCCGCAAGGTCATCGGCTTGGTCTCGAGGCGGGACATCCTGACCTGCTATAATCGGGAGGTGAAGGAAATGATCGAGGAGTCGAGGAGCGGATGAATCTCAGCCATTTAAATCCCGAACAGCGCGAGGCCGTGCTCTGCACCGAAGGGCCGCTCTTGCTCTTCGCCGGCGCCGGCAGCGGCAAAACCCGGGTCTTGGTCCATCGGATCGCCCATCTGATCCGGGAAAAGCGAGTCAGCCCTTGGAACGTCTTCGCCGTGACCTTTACCAACAAGGCCGCCGGTGAGATGAAGGAGAGGGTGGGCGGGCTTCTCGGCCAGCGGGCCGACGATACCTGGATCTCGACTTTCCACTCGGCCGGCGTGAGGATCCTGCGCCAGCACGCCAATCGCCTCGACTACGGCCAGTCCTTCGTCATCTACGACGATTCCGATCAGATGAGCCTGATCAAGGACTGCCTCGAAGAGCTCCACCTCAACCCCAAGATTTTCGCGCCCCGGGCGGTGGAGACTCGGATCGACGCCGCCAAGAACGAGCTGATCGAGCCCGACGATTATCCCAGCGACGATTTCTTCAACGAGCAGGTGGCCAAGGTCTACAAGCTCTACGCCAAGAAGCTGAAGGACAACAACGCCGTCGACTTCGGCGATCTCTTGCTTCTGCCGGTTCGGCTCTTCGAGCGTCATCCCGAGGTCCTTCGGGCCTACCGCGAGCGCCTTCAATACCTGATGGTCGACGAGTACCAGGATACCAACCATGCCCAATACCGTTTGATCAAACTGCTGGCCGGCGAGCGACGCAATCTCTGCGTGGTCGGCGATGACGATCAATCGATCTACCGCTGGCGTGGCGCTGACGTTCGAAACATCCTCGACTTCGAGAAGGATTTCCCCAACTCCACGGTGATCAAGCTCGAGCAGAATTACCGCTCGACCAAGAACATCCTCAAGGCTGCCGGCGAGGTGGTTCGCCACATCGCGGCCCGCAAGGCCAAGACCCTGTGGACCGAGAACGAGCAGGGCGAGAAGATCGTCCACTTTACCGGCCGGACCGATAAGGAAGAAGCCGCCTTCGTCGTCGGCCAGATCGAGAAGCTTCGGGCCGCCGAAGGCCGGAAGCTTTCCGACTTCGCCATCTTCTATCGCACCAATGCCCAATCCCGAGTCTTTGAAGACGAGCTCCGCCGCCGCAACCTGCCTTACGTGATCTATGGCGGCGTCCGTTTCTACGACCGCACCGAGATCAAGGACATCCTCAGCTACCTCTGGGTCCTGGCCAATCCGGCCGACGGGCTGCATTTGCGGCGGATCATCAATGTTCCAGGCCGGGGCATCGGCAAGGTGACGATGGAGAAGCTCGAGACCTTTGCCGCCCAGCAGGGAATCAGCGTCCTCGAAGCCTTGCCCCGAGCCGCCGAGGCCGGAATTGCCGGCGCCACCGCCAAGAAGATCGCCGAGTTTCATCAGCTGCTGCAAAATCTGAAGGTGCTGCTGGACAAAGAAAAGCTTTCCCATTTCGTCCAGACTCTGCTCGAGCGCACCGGCTATCTCGAGGAGCTGCGCCGCGAAGACACCCTCGAGGCCGAAGGCCGCATCGAAAACTTGGAGGAATTGGTCAACGTCGTCGCCGACTACGAGGCTTCCCAGCCCGAACCGAGCCTCGCCGGTTTTCTCGACCAGGTTTCCTTGGTCAGCGACATCGATCGGCTCGACGACAAGACTCAGGCCTTGCCCTTGATGACTCTCCATTTGGCGAAGGGCCTCGAGTTCGACGTCGTTTTCTTCGTCGGGATGGAAGAGGGCCTCCTGCCGCATATCCGCTCGCTTGACACGCCCGAGGAGATGGATGAGGAGCGGCGCCTAACCTACGTCGGAATGACCCGGGCCCGACGCCGGCTCTTCCTCTGCAACGCCGAGCGCCGCCGGGTCTTCGGCAACGAGCAATTCAATTTACCTTCACGTTTTTTGGAAAACGTTCCATCGGAATTAGTCGAAAGGATTTCGCCGCCCCCGGCCGACCGCTGGGATCCCAATGAGGACGAAGATTTCGACGACAATTTCCAGAGCCGCCGCGGATTCATGTCCCGACCGGCGGCCTTGGCGCCGCGCGAGGATCCATCCAATCCTTACAAGGTTGGGACCCGGGTCAAGCATCCGGTCTTCGGCCTTGGCACGATCCAGGCTTGCGAAGGCGGAGTCGACGAGCGCAAGATCACCGTCTCCTTCCAAAGCGGCGACCGCAAGAAATTGCTGGCCAAATTCTCCAACCTCACCATCCTTGGCTAGATTTGGCAAAAGGGCCAAAATCTGTTGACGAACCACCGGTGGTTGGGCCAAGCCGCCGAAGGCGGATTGGCGGGTCCCGAAAATCCGAAGGATTTTTGGGCGGTCCATGAAGGCCGGATTTACTCCGGCCGAAATAATAGTCAGTTCGTCAACGGCCTGATAGACTCCATTGGGAATGAATTCCTTCGACAATGCATTGCGCCAAGCCTTGGCCGCTCATTCCGGTTGGATGAGCGCCCCGTTTTTGGCGAACGTCCTCCAATCCAAGCCCGATGCGCTTGGGCCGGCTCTGGATGAGCTGGTCTCGGCCGGTTTGGTTGAGCTCAGCGTCCAGGATTCTCCTTATTGGAAGTGGAAGGACCCGGCCACCGCCGCCGCTGAGCTCGGTGTCTTGAGCCCGGAAGAACGGCGTGAGCTCCATCGGCGGCTCCATGACTTCATCGCCGCCCAAGGCGACCCCGATTCCTTCGTCGGGCTCCTTGCCGAGCACGCCGGCCCGGCCGGGCTTGGGGAAGAAGCTTTTCGGTGGAACTTGCGGGCCGGTGAGATTTCTTCGGCCGCCGGGAACTTCGAAGGCGCCGCTCCTTACTACCGACGGGCCTTGGATTTCGCATCGGGTCCGGAGCAAGAAGCTTCGGCCTATCTTCAAATTGCCAACCTCGAATGCCACCTCGGCCGCTTTGCCGCCGCCGAGGCGCCTTACCGCGAGGCCTTGACCCGCTTGGACAAGGAAGCGAGCCAAGCCGCTTGGTTGCGGGCCGAACAAAGTCTGGCTGCCGCTTTGGTCGAACAGGGCCGTTATGCCGAGGCGCTGCGCGAGCTCCAAAAGGTGAAGAGCCGGATTGCCGATTCCCCTTCCGGCCTCGAGCGCAACGTGATTCTCTTGCATCTGGCCCAGGTTTACATCGGCATGGGGATGATGCGGGAAGCCGATACCGTCTTGCAGGAGGTCGGTGATATGTCGGCCCGCGAGGAGTTTGCTTCGCTGGCGCCTTATCAGCAACTACTCTCGGGCAAGCTCGAGGTGATTCAAGGACGCTTGGCTCCGGCCTTCCGGATCTTCGAGCAAGCGGCCCGGGGCTTCGAGGCCCAGGGCGACCTCGCCGGCAAATTGGAAGTCCTGCTCTCGATCAGCGCACCGCTGATGGAGCACTATCTTTTGAAAGAGGCTCAGACTTTACTCGACCAACTTTCGTCTTGGGAGGAGTTGAAAGATTATCCGGCGCTGGACCATTCGGTGAAGCTTCGCCGACTCTCGCTCGGCACCTTTTTGGGGAAATGGAATCCCCAGGACCTCGACCTAATTTCCCAGGACTCGGCTCAGATCGGCCGCATCGAGGACTGGCTGACCTTTTGGTTTCACTTGAGTCTGGCCGCCCGCCGCTTGAAGGAAAATCAATCGGCGGCGACCTTTCTTTGGAAGGCCAAGGTCATCCTCGACCGCATTTCCCAAGGCTTGGAGCCGGAGCAGCGCGAGAGCTTTCTGCGCCGCCCCGACATCGCCCGCATTCTTCGGCTGACCGAGCGTGATTTGGCCCAGCCGCTGGCCGATCAGAAAGTCAAGGCTCGGCGCAGCCTGCCTTCGATGGGGCCCGCCGAAGCGGCGACTTTAGCTCCGCCTTCACCGAGCTCCAAAAAATAATCGGCTTAAGAGCGAATCTTCAGCTCCGACGTCTTGCTGCTCAGCACCAAGACATCGGACCGGTTGGATTCCATGCCGTTCCGTTGAATTTTCACCTCATAGAGGCCGCGCGGCAGGATCTGGCTTTTGCCGGCCGGAAATTCGGCCATCAGCTTGCCTTGTTTTTTGTCGAAAACTTGAACCATGGCGTTGCGGGGGCCTTTGACCTTGAGCTTGCCATAGCCGACGACGGCATCGGTCCGCTCGGCTCGGCGCACCGTGACTTTTCCGTTATAGGTTTCCCCCTCCATCACGACGCGGAGTTTGTAGGTTCCGACCGGAACGACTTCCACCTTTCCCGCCTTCACCGGCACGATCTTGCCGGTCTTGAAGTGAGTCAAAGTGATTTCATCTTTGGCCGCGTCCGGAGTTTGGATGTGGATCATTCCGGCATTTTTGAATTTGACGCCGGCCTGGGGATCGAGGGCCCTGGCCGACGGACTGAGAACGAGGAAAAGGGCGAGGATCCATCCGATGGACAATGTCTTTTTCATAAGCCACTCCTTTGCTGCAGCTTTAAAGAGTAGCTCTTCAAATCCAAAGAATTAAGCAGGCAAGCTTGGTTTTTGGCATCGGGGAATCCCCGATGGCCCGGTAGGCTGCCGATTCAATTCAATTTTTTCAGGATGGCTCGGCGCATTAATTTGGGATCGGGCTGGACGCCGGTCCAAATTTCGAAAGCCAAAGCGCCCTGGAAGACCAGCATGCCCTCGCCGGTGTGGATGCGATGGCCCGACTTCTTGGCGGTTTTGAGGAAGGGGGTAATTCGGGGGATATAGACGATGTCGCTCACCAAAGCGCTTTTCTTCAATTTCTTCCAGGGGAAGTTCTCGAAGGAGCTGCCGCCGAGGCCGACCCGGGTGGTATTGATGAGGAGATCGGCGCGCTTCAATTCCTTTTCGAAATCATTTCCTTCCAGCGGCGACGCCGAAAGCCTGTCTTTTCCGAGGCGGAAACCGAGGTCCTGGACCAGCGCCTCGGCCCGGGCCGGGGTTCGGTTGGCGATGAGAACATGGCCGGCCTTGGCCAGCGTCAAGGCAACGGCAATTCCGCGGGCCGCGCCGCCGGCGCCGAGCAAGACCACCCGCTTACCGCGGACGCCGAATTTGGCATCGGCATGGAGGCTCATCAGGTAGCCGGCGCCGTCGGTGTTGAAGCCGAGCCATTTCCCCTCGCGGCGCAACACCGTATTGACCGCTCCGATCAACTCGGCTTCGTAAGCCAAGCGATCGAGCAAGGGAACGATGGCTTCCTTGAGGGGGACGGTGACGTTGAAGCCCTCGAGCAGGGTTGCCTTGCCCTTGAGAAAGGCCGGGAGCTCGCCGGGCTTCACTCGGATGGCGCGGTAACGGTAGGGCAGCTCGAGGCGTTCGATGGCGGCGTTTTGCATGGCCGGCGACAGGGAGTGGGAGACTGGATCTCCGATGACGGCGAGCTGCTTGATTCGAAGCCGGGGCATGAGCTTCTTTTTAATGACAATTTTATGAAGCCGCCACCGGTTTTTGCATTGACCCCGGAGAGACCCTGATTTACACGCTAACGACGTGTTTTTCCGGCTCGCGGCGGAAGCACATCCGGGTAAACCTGATGTCGGGGTTGAAGCCAGGAGGTCCCATGCTTTCCCAAGCCTTGCCTCGCCGCTTTCTCGCGGCTTTTCTCATCTCACAAATTTCGGGCGTTTTCGTTCCGCTGACGGCTGTCGCCAAGCCGAGCGCCGAGCCGTCGCCTTCGGCCGTCAAGAAAGTCCTGGTCGTGCCCCTGCAAGGCCCCGGCTCTCCAGCCGACGCCGTCGAGAAGGTGAGCGACACGCTGCGCGACGAGTTGGCCCGGCAAAGCGGCTTGACGGTCCTCGACAAAGCCGCCACCTCGAACCTTCTGCAAAACCTGCCCAACCTGTCGCCCGCCGAAGGAAGCGGCGCCGGCAGCCTCAACCGCTACTTGGATCAAGCCAAGGAATTCTATCGCAACTTTCAATTCAAGGAGGCGGTGACCCTCCTCGAAAACACCATCGAAGGCTATCGATCCTCCAGCGGCTCGCTCACCGACAACTTTGCCTTGGTTGACGCTTGTTTAATGCTCGGCAACGTCGAAGCCGGGAAGAACGACCTCCGCAAGGCCCACGAAGCCTTTCGCGAAGCAGTCCGTCTCGATCCCGACCGCGAGATCACCGAGCGCGACTACCCGCCCAAGACCGTGGCGGCCTTTCAGAAAGCGCGGGAAGAATTTTTGAAGAAATCGAAACCGGCGCCACTGGAGATCGTCTCTTCGCCGGCCAAGGCTGAGGTCTATCTGAACGGCGATGCCAAAGGAGCGGCGCCGGCCAAGCTCGAGCGCTTCGCCGCCGGCGAGCATTTTCTTTTGGTGAAAGCGCCGGGCTACAAGCCGGTGGCGATGAAACTGCAGGTTCCAGCCCAAGGCCTGCGCCAGAAAATCGACATGGAAAAAGTCGGCGGG
>JBIOXX010000153.1:0-2814 GCA_044869875.1 bacterium
CGCCATGCATGCCTTGATCGAGAAGCCGGTAAATCCCGACATGCCTTATCTTTCCTCGTGGTTGACTCACGGCCTGCCGGCGCTAAAAGACAAAAAGCTCCCGCTGATTGAAACACCGAGCTTGAGCGAGGCCAACCGCCTCTCCCAACTCAACGTTCTGATACAAATCCAGCACCTCCGAACCTACCCCTTCATTCGAAACGCCCTGCACAATAGCGAGCTCCGCATCCACGGCTGGTGGTTCGACATCCACCACGCCGACGTCCACGCCTACAAGAGCGCCGAGCATAGCTTCGTGCTGATGGATGAGAAGGAAGTGGAGAACACACTCCAGGATTTGGAGAATCAGGACTTAACGCCCGGCACGTAGACGAACTTCGGCTCTTTCGCCGCCTTGACCTCGTCGAGCCGCCGCACCTTGGGAACGTGAGGCGCGGCTTTCACCAATTCGGGATCCTCGCGGCATTCGCGGGCGATTTCCTTCATCGACTTGATGAATCGCTCCAAGGTCTGAAGGCTCTCGGTCTCGGTGGTCTCGACCATCAAGGCGCCGGCCACCACCAGCGGGAAGTAGATGGTCGGCGGATGGTAGCCGTAGTCCATCATTCGCTTGGCGATGTCGGCGGTGGTGACGCCGTTCTTTTTCTGGATCTTGTCCGAGAAAACGCACTCGTGCATGCAGACCTGAGGATAGGCGAGCTGGTAGTCGCCTTCCAACTTCTTGCGGACGTAGTTGGCGTTGAGCACCGCCAGCTGGGCGACTTGGCGCAAGCCATCGGCGCCCATCTCGCGGATGTAAGTGTAGGCCCGCACCAGCATCCCGAAATTTCCGTAGAAAGCTTTGACCTTGCCGACCGAGCGCGGCCGGTCGAAATCCCAGGCATAGCCTTGACCCTTTTTCACGACCATCGGCTTGGGCAGGTAGGGCTCGAGAATCTTTTTCACCGAAACCGGTCCCGAACCCGGCCCGCCGCCGCCATGGGGCGTGGTGAAAGTCTTATGCAAGTTGAAATGGAGGACGTCGACGCCCATGTCGCCGACCCGGGCCATCCCGACCAAGGCGTTTTGGTTAGCGCCGTCGCAGTAGACCAAGCCGCCCTTGGCGTGGACGATCTCGGCGATCTCGGCGATGCCCGATTCGAAGAGGCCCAAGGTGTTGGGATTGGTCAGCATGATCGCCGCGACGTCTTGGTCCATCGCCGCCGCGACCGCTTCCGGCGTCAGGATGCCTTCGGTTCCGGTTTTGATCGTCACGACTTTGTAGCCGCAAGCGGCGGCGCTGGCCGGATTGGTGCCATGGGCGGTGTCGGGGATCAGGACTTTCTTCCGGGCGTCGCCCTGCTCGGCCAGGTAAGCGCGGATCATCAATAAACCGGTGAACTCGCCTTGGGCGCCGGCCGCCGGCTGGAGCGTCGTTGCATCCATCCCGCTGATCGCCGCCAAATAATCCTGGAGGTGAAACATCAATTCCAGCGCGCCTTGGATGTCTTCTTCGGGGGCCAACGGATGAAGCTTCGCAAAGCCGCTCATCCGGGCGACCTCTTCGTTCACCTTGGGATTGTATTTCATCGTGCAGGAACCCAAGGGGTAAAGGCCGGTGTCGATCGAGTAATTCCACTGCGAGAGCCGGGTGAAGTGGCGGATGACGTCGAGCTCCGAGACCTCGGGCAGGAGCGGTTCCGAGGATCGCAGCAGGCCGGCGCCAATCTCTTCACCGAGGTCGGCCAATGGCACCTCGACCTCGGGCAAGGAATATCCCTGCCGCCCCGGCGCACCCCGCTCAAAAATAGTCGGTTCGGCGAAGATCATGCCGCGCTTGCCGGGGCCGGTTTTTTTCACGTCACTCATCAAAGAACCTCGCGGAGGGCACGGATATACTCATCCATCTGAGCCTTGCTGTTCATCTCGGTGGCGCAGACCAAGATCGCCTTTTCCAAGCCCGGCGCCCAACCTTCGAGGGCGATGCCGCCGGCGATTCCCTTGGCGTGGAGGGCGGCCAACACTTGCTTCGGAGCGGAAGGAAGGCCCAAGACGAACTCATTGAAGTGCGGCGCCGCGAAGAGCCGCTTCACTCCCGATACCTTGCTCAAGCCCTCGCGCAAATAGCGGGCATGGGCGTAATTGATCTCAGCCAATTTTCTCAGCCCCTTGGGTCCGAGCAGCGAGAGGTAGACCGTCGTCGCCAAGGCGCAGAGCGCCTGGTTGGTGCAGATATTGCTTGTCGCCTTCTCGCGGCGGATGTGCTGCTCGCGGGTCGAGAGCACCAGGACGAAGCCACGCTTGCCCTCGGCGTCGACGGTCTCGCCGACCAGCCGGCCCGGCATCTGACGGACGAACTCTTTCTTGGTGGCGAAGAGTCCGAGGTAGGGCCCGCCCAAGTTGAGGAAATTTCCGAAAGAGGCTCCCTCGCCAACCGCGATGTCGGCGCCTTGCTTGCCCATCGGCTCGAGCAGGCCCAAGCTCAAGGCCTCGCTGAAGGAGCCGATCAGCAACGCGCCGGCCTTATGGGCGGCCGCCGAAATCTTGGCGACTTCTTCGATGACGCCGAAGGCATTAGGCGACTGGACGCAAACCGCCGCAACCTGGTCGTTCAAAAGCTTCTGCAAGGCCGCGCCGTCGATCCGGCCGTCGGGGCCATGGGGAACCTCGACGATCTTGCAGTCGATGTTGCTCAAATAGGTCTTCGTCACTTCGCGGTATTCGGGGTGGACCGAGCCGGCGATGAGGACGGTGTTTCGCGAGTCATCGCTCAAACGGAGGGCCATCAATATCGCCTCGGCCAAAGCCGAGGCACCGTCGTAATTGCCGGCATTG
>JBIOXX010000154.1:0-13500 GCA_044869875.1 bacterium
GCCACGTTGAGCGGCACCATGTCGAAGGGCGGCGGCAAGGGAAAGGGCACCGGCGTAAAGTTGGTCGAATTGAAGGCCGTGGCGACGTCAGCCACCGGGAAGCCGTTCAAGCCGTAGACCGCCCCCAGAACATCGCTGTTGAAGACCGCCTGCAAACCCACCGTCGCTTGAACGATGGCTTGACCTTGGGGACCCAAGAACCAGGCATTGAGGAAGGTGTTGTAGTAGTTCATTCCGATCACAGGAAAGGTTTGGTCGGAAGCGGCGAAGAGCGGGCTCGTGATCAGGCTCAGATTCGTTCCGATGCCCTGAAAGAGCTCCTCAAAGCAGGCTTGCTGCTCCGCCGGATCGGTGATCGGAAGACAAGTCGGCGCTCCTTGCAGGACGTCATTGGCCCCAATGTCGATCGTGGTCAGCAGGATCTGATTTTTGTTCGCTACCAGGAAATCCACCGCGTCGGTAAGCTGGTCTCCGCTCTCGTAACGGTCGAGGCAAACTCCACCTTCGATCATCGAAGTGGTGGTCTCGCCGGGACAACCGAACTTGACCAACTCAAGGTTGGGAAATTCCTGTTGCAAGGCCGCAAAGAGCTGATCGGCATAACCCTCGTTGGTCTCGACGCTTTCGCCGGTGGTCGGATCCGCCTGGACGCCAACCGAAAGCGAATCGCCCAATGCCACGTAGAAAAGTTGGTCGCCGCCCGACGACCCGCAAGCCGCGAGTACGCTGAACGATAGGGCCAGGACCAAGGCTTTGATTGTCTTCATGTCATTCCCCCTTCATTGGTGGAGTAAGATGGAGTGATCAACCCCCTAAAAGACCTTTCTTGAAGTCGGCTCCCGGCGGGTTGGGCCCGATCCAGCAGCCAAACATCGCGTCGGCGAAGTCCTTGCCGGCGATGGTCCCTTTGTTGGCGCCATCGATCGCCACGGTCGTTCCCTGACCCGGAATGTAGGTGAAGCTCATCTTGCCGCCAACCTTCATGTCCGCCATGTAGTTGCAGAGCGTGTCGAAGTCGCCCTTGAGGGCGGAAGCTTTGCTCGGCGTATTGTTCTTCAGAGCTTCATGCCAGGCATTGCAGACGCTCGCCTTTTCGACGTCGCGTACGAAGTTCAAGGTCATGTTCCGTTCGGTGTCGGAGGAAAGAATCTTCTCGGCGCTGGCCTCCTTGGCCGGCAAGTAGAGGCCGGCGACATAGACCTTCACGATTTTTCTTCGAAGTCCCATTCCATTGAGCACCAGATTTTTACCGTTGACCTGCATGCTGTCGGGCATGGTGACGTCGGCGACCGTCCCCGCGAAAGACGGAGACGCCATGAACAGCACGAGGGCGAGAAGTAGGAATCGACGCATCGCAAACCCCCTTCAAAGTGGTGAAATAACGTACAAGATTTTAATGAGTTTTTCGGGACTTGGCTAATTTTATTGCAGGGGAAAAAATAACTCGATGCGGCAAAGGAATCACAAGCTCCTGCAATCATTGAACAAGATCGGAATACTTCTAGTCACAAGAGCGAAAACCGAAAGCTGGTCCAGCAGGCTTTTCGCCAATCCAAACCATGGATTGGAGCCTTCGTGGACTGGATTGTCACCGCTGATTTCGGGAGGCTGGAATGATAAAGATATGGGCGAAACAGGGATCGAACCTGTGACCTCTGCCTTGTAAGGGCAGCGCTCTAACCAGCTGAGCTATTCGCCCGGCGCTGCAAGGGATAACGGGAGCGAGTTCGGAGGTCAAAAGGAAAAGAATGTTTTTTTATCGAGTAAATTGTAATTTATCCCGGTGACGGCGTTTCAAAAAACCATGTTTCGATGGGCTCTCGCCCTTTTGATGATCTTGGGCTCGGTCCATTCGGCGGTCGCCGCTATGCAGACCAAAACCATCGATTACAAGTTCGGAAACAAAACCTTCAAAGGCTACCTGGCCTGGGACGATTCTTTTCCCGGGAAACGGCCGGGCATTTTGGTCGTCCATGAATTTTGGGGCTTGAACGATTACGCGAAGTCGCGCGCCGATCAATTGGCGAAATTAGGTTACGTCGCCTTCGCCGCCGACATGTTCGGCGATGGCAAGGTCGCTTCCCATCCCAGCGAAGCCTCGGCGCTGGCCAAGGAAACCACCACCAACCTCGCCGAGTGGGTCGGCCGAGCTCAGGCCGGTTTGGATACGCTCCGCCAACAGCCCAAGGTCGACCCTAACAAGCTTGCGGCGATCGGCTTTTGTTTCGGCGGCGCGACCGTACTCCAATTGGCCTTCAGCGGCGCCGACCTCAAGCTGACCGCCAGCTTTCACGGCTCGCTGCCGGTTCCCGAATCGGCCGCCAAGGTACGCGGCGAGATCTTGGTTTTCCATGGCGGAAGCGATGCCTTCATCAGCGCCGAGACCATCCAAAACTTTCGAGCCAAGCTCGACGCGGCGAAAGTGAATTACCGATTTATCGTCTACCCCGGCGCCGTTCACGCCTTCAGCGTCCCCGACGCCGACAAACGCGGGATGGCGAACGTTGCTTATAACGCCGAAGCCGCCCAAAAATCCTGGCAGGAGCTGACTGCCAGCCTTCAGAAGATCTTTCCCTAGCCGAAAAAAAATTAGCGCCGCAGACGAAAAGGATAGACGCCCGAGTTGGCCGGCTGAACCCCAGCTTCGGCCAAGGCCGGCACGCCGCCGGTGAAGAACAGACGGTTGGCCAAAGTGGCCGGGATCCGCGGCGGCGGCGTCACGACACCGGTCAGGTTGAGCGGGTCGGCGGCCGAGATCTCGACTCGGGCTTCGCGGTCGGCGGCGTCGCCGCGGCGGGTCGCGCGGAGCGCCTCCACCGCTTCGGGCAAGGCGAATTGCTCACCGGCGAAGGCATCGACAAAGCGCCCGCCCCGGATCTCGCCCCGAGCCTCGAGCCGGCGGTAGATCCCAGCCAAGATTCGCCAGGGCGGCGCAAAGGGCTCACGGAGCAGCAGATCGCGGAAGACGATGCCCCAACGTCTAAGGTATTGCTCAGCCAAGGCCTCCAATTCGGCCGGCTCGCCGAGCGGACCCTTGATCGCCGAAGTGTCCACTCCCTTCGGCCGCAGCAAAGACCAACGTCCACCGCCGCCAAGAAACATCGGCCCCCGGGCTCCGCCGTAGCGTGCGAGGAGCCGCGCCTTCTCGCGGCGTCGCGAGGGGTCAACGAGGTTGCGCAAGCCGGCGAAACCGTCGCAAGTCACCGCCCCGGCGGTCACCAGCTCCCAGAGCGCCTGGTCGAGATCGCTGCGCAGCCGTCGGGTGACGTCTTGCAGCTCGTTGAAGAACATCGCCCCGCGCTGGTCGAGTAGATCGACGATCTGTCGAGCCGAGGAACCGAGGCCTTCGGCCCAATCGGATTTCGACCGCGTCAAATCGAGAAGCCAAGGAAGATCTTGGCGCAGCATCAAGGAAAGCGAGGTGTTGCGGTTCGGCGAAGCTCGGCGCTTGGCGACGGGCTTGGCGCCCTCCTCTTCCTCGATCCGGCCCGGCAGGAGCCGGCCCCAAACCACCGTACCGTTCAGGCAGAGCTCGTCGAGCAAGGCCGGCTGATAATCGGCGACCCGCGCCGGCAAAACTTCTTTCTCCCAAGCCGCGACCGGAAGCTGGAGGCCCTGCAATTGGCCGATGACCTCAGCCAGTC
This sequence comes from bacterium, assembly GCA_044869875.1. Taxonomy (GTDB): domain Bacteria; phylum UBA10199; class UBA10199; order DSSB01; family DSSB01; genus DATEDP01. The sequence continues at coordinate 3,645 of JBIOXX010000154.1, forward strand.
CCGGCGCGCCGCAGAGCTGGCCGCTGGAGCTCGCGTGTTGCCAGCGCAGCAAGAAGCGCATGAACTCGGCACTGCTGACCGGCGCCATTTCCTGGCGGAGCTGGGACAGGCAGCGGCGATGAATCCGGGCCAAGACTTCGCGATCGCACCACTCCTCGACCCCGCCCTCCAAGGCCGACTGGCGGAAACGTCCCCGCAAGGCGCCGCCGCCGCTCTCCAAGCGAAGCAAGGCCCGCTCGACCAAAGCCGGATCCAATCCGGTTTTTCGGGCCCAAATCGTCACGCTCGCCGGTCCGCCGGCCATCAGCCAGGCTCGCAAAACATTGGAAGCGGCTTCCTCATCGCCGGCTAACGTTCGCTCGGCAATCTCCCTTCGCTCCAAGGTGAAGTAATGTCGGCCCTGACGCAAAACCCTTCCGGCTTGGACCAGCTCGGCCATCCAATCTTGCCAAGCCGGCGCCAGTGAAGACTCCGGAAGGAGGACCAGGTCGCGCAAGGCGTCGGCCAATTCATCGGCGCTGCGCAGGTCGGGCCAGACCTCGGACTCGACTTTGGCGATGACCTCTTCGTCAAGGGCGCCAAAGGCTTTGAGATCTTCTTCGGAAAGAGTCCGTCGCATCGACACTGCTCGGGCCCGGCGCTCCTCGAGCGGCGCATCGTCGAGATAGGTATAGGGATTGGAATTGAGGATCTCGTGACTCAGCGGCGACGGCGTCGGCGTATCCCGGGCCAGCAACTGGAGCTCTCCACCTTCGATTCGCCGGAGGACTTCTTCCAAGCCCTTCAAATCCATCGCCTCCTGCAGGCAATTGCGCATCGTTTCCTTGACCAGGGGATGATCCGGAATCTTGATCGGCCGAGTGACGTTTTCCTGGCAAGCGGCTTGGTCCGGAAAGACCGCGGCCAGCAGATCGTCGCTGCGGATCCGCTGAATGGCCGGCGCCACCCGCTTGTCGCCGTTTTGCCGGAGGATGGCCAAGGCTCGGGTCGCATTCCAGCGCCAGCGGACGCCGAAGACCGGAGCGTCGAGCACCGCCTGCTCCAAGGTCGATTCGGCGCTCTTCGAAGCCAGGAAATGAAAGACCGAGTCGAGCGGAAAACTGTGCTGCGGCCCCAGCGAGAGCAAGATCCCGTCGTCGGTGGCAGCGGCTTGGAGCTCGAAGTTGAAACCGGCGCAAAATTTCTTGCGCAGCGCCAAACCGTAAGCCCGGTTGATCCGGGACCCGAAGGGCGCGTGAATGACGAGCTGCATCCCACCGCCTTCGTCGAAGAAACGCTCGGCGATCAAGCGATCCTTGGTCGGCAAAGCGCCCAAGGCGGCATGGGCCTGGCGGTAGTAGTCGACGAGCTGAGCGGCGGCGTTGGCGTCGAGGCCGCATTCCTCTTCCAAAAAATGAATCGCCTTCTCCGGCTCCGCCAGCAAGGGCTGCAAGTGCTCCCGTAGCTCCGAAACCTCGGCCGACAATTCAACGCTCCGACCCGGCGCTTCGCCCAGCCAAAAAGGAATGGTCGGGGCTTGGCCCGGGGCCGCGTCGACCCGGACCCTGCCGGCTTCGATCCGCCGAATCCGCCAAGAGCTGTTGCCCAACAGGAAAACGTCGCCGGCCAAGCTCTCGACCGCGAAATCTTCTTCCAGCGTGCCGATGACCAGGCCTTCGGGCTCCTTCACCACCGCGTAGTTGAAGTTGTCGGGAATGGCGCCACCCGAGGTCAAGGCCGCCAAACGGGCGCCGCGCCGCGGACGAAGCTGGTGGCTGACGCCGTCGCGATGGAGCCAAGCGCCGCGGGTACCACGACCGGTGGCGATGCCTTCGGAAAGCATGGTGAGGACTTGATCGAATTCTTTTCGCTCCAAGCAGGCGTAGGGCCAGGCGCCGCTGACCATCTCGAAGAGCTCGCCTTCGGAAATCTCTTCCGAGGCCACCGCCGCGACGATCTGCTGGGCCAAAATGTCGAGCGGATGCTCGCTGACCTGGGTCCGCTCGAGATTTCCCCTACGGATGCCGCGGATGAAGGCCGCGCATTCGACCAGCTCGTCGCGGGAGGCCGGAAAGATTCGGCCTTTGGGAAGGATGAGCCGTCCGTAGCCTTCTTCCGATTTCGAAGGCGCGTGACCGGCCCGACCGATCCGCTGCAAGCCGACGGCGAGGCTGCGGGGGCTGCCGATTTGAATCACCAGGTCAACCGCACCGACGTCGATGCCCAGCTCCAGCGAGGCGGTGGCAACCACTGCCTTGACCAAGCCGCCCTTGAGCTTGGTCTCGGCGTCGAGCCGGATCTCTTTGGAGAGGCTGCCGTGGTGGGCGGCGATGGCTTCTTCGCCAAGCCTTTGGGCCAAGGCGTGAGTCGCCCGCTCCGACATCCGGCGGGTGTTGACGAAAATCAAGGTGCTGCGATGCTCCCGGACCAACTCGGCGATACGGTCGTAGATATCCTGCCAGGCCTCCTTCGAAGCCACCGCTGCCATCTCGAGCTTCGGAATCTCGACGGCGATGTCGAGGGCTCGGCGGTGGCCGGCGTCGAGGATGGCGCAATCGGGCTTGCCATCGGCGCCAACGCGACGGGTTCCAACCAAAAAGCGAGCGATCTCTTCGATCGGCCGCTGCGTCGCCGAGAGACCGACCCGCGGCGTCCGCCGCCCGGTCAAACGGTCGAGCCGTTCCAAGGAAATCGCCAAGTGTGCTCCGCGCTTGTCGCGGGCGACGGCGTGGATTTCGTCGACGATCACGGCCCGGGCCTTGGAGATCATCTTGCGGCTCTTCTCGGAGCTGACCAAGAGATAGAGCGATTCCGGCGTGGTGATCAAAATATGCGGCGGCTTCTTGAGCATGGCCGCCCGTTCGGCCATCCCGGTGTCGCCGGTTCGGACCGCGGTGCGGATCTCGGGCAATGAAATCCCGCGCTCGGCCGCCAGAGCTTTCAATTCGGCCAGGGGCTCGTCGAGGTTTTTGCGGATGTCATTGCTCAAAGCCTTGAGCGGCGAGACGTAGACGATGGCGGTTTCGCCTTTCAGCGTCCCTTCGACCCCTTCCCAAACCAAACGGTCGATGCAGGCGAGGAAGGCGGCCAAGGTCTTACCGGATCCGGTCGGCGCCGCAATCAAAGTGTCCCGCCCCGACGCGATCGAAGGCCAGCCCCGAGCTTGGGGCTCGGTGGGGGCTCCGAAGCGGGCATGGAACCATTCGGACACCAGGGGATGAAAGGGCTGCAGGGCTGGATGCATGGGGTGACGATAGTCGGGAAAATTTTAGAAAACCAGGGAAAGACGAAAGACTGGGATTGTGCTAAAAAGTTTCCATGAAAGTCCTGCGATGCCTCGCAATTTGGAGCTTTTTGGCCCTCCTTGGGTCGAGCGGCGGCGATCTTCTCGCCCAAGAAAAGTCGACGCTGTCGCTCCAGGTTCCTCCCGAGTTCTTTCAACAAGCCTGCCCTTCTCCGATTTGGAACGGCTTGGCCGTTCAATGGTTGGGAACCAGCGACCGCCGGGCGAGTTCCGAAGTCGGATTGGAAAGCAAAAAAGAGGGCAAGGATCCCATCGCGGTTTTGACCGAGCCCCCGCTTGCCGACACCTTCGACTCGGCGCTGCGACGGCTGTTCGAGCATTGCGGAATGAAATTGGTTCCAGCGGCGACCTGGAAAATGTCGGCGGTGATCGAGGAATTTCATGCCGGCGTCGAAAAGGGCCTAATTTTCGGCAAAGGCAAAGCCAAGAGCCGGGTGACGATGACGGCCGAGTCCGACAACCGCAAGCTCAGCGCCAGTGGCGGCTATGAGCTGGAATTTAAGAAGACCCGAAAAAAGTCGCTACAACGCTTGACCGAGACTTTGAACGAGCTGTTCGCGAAAACTTTGGAGCAATTGCCGAAATCCACTCAGCTGCGCAGCATGCAGCCATAAGCGAAGCGTCGAATAGGGAGGGCCTTATGAAACGCGTTCGAAGGATTCTCATCCTGGGGATCGGTTTGATGTTTTTGCTTTGGCTTCGACCGGCCCAAGCTCAACAGGAAACTTGCAAGCAGTGCAAGTTCGCCGAATGCATCAAGAACTCGATCAAACAAAAAGAGGCGATGCGGGCCGCCTACGAGGCGCTGGCTCAAAAGTGGGACCGATTCTGGACTTCCACCGAGGGCGGCCAGACAAAGCCGCTTTCCCAAATCGATTTGGAGAGCTTGAATCTCAATTCCCGCCCCACCACGATGTCCACCTTGAAGAGTGAATTCGAGGTATTCAATCGCGAGGCCGGGGAGGCCACGGCACGGGTCGGGGCTCCGGCCGGCTGCGACTATAGCGGCGAGGTCGAAATGGTCACCAACTCGGTCACCTGCAACACCGACATGCTCAAGGCTAGAGCCGCCGAGCAGGCGGTGCCTTGCAAGGAACTCTACGAGATCGCCTTCCGCCACGAGGCCCTCCACCTGCAGCAATGTCAGAACCGAAAGGGAAACAAGGCGATCCCCACGGTCTTGCTGACCCCCGCCGGTCAGGCTCGGGAAGAAGTCGCGGCCTATACCCAGGAGATCGGGGAATTGAAAAAACTCTTGGAAGAGATGTCGAAAGCCGCGATCGAGTTGGAGGGTCGCTTCGAGATGAAGCTGCCTCGAATGGGCACCATCGTCATCGAGCAGAAGGGCCGCTTTCCCTTTGAGATCGAGGAGGATCCTCCGCGCAAGATCTCGGGTAGCGGCGACATGCGTATCACCATCGACACTTCTCGCAGCCGTTGCACGGTCAGCGGATACAACCAAACCTATTCGCACAGACTGGAGGGAAATCAGGAAGGCGAGCAACTCAAGATCAAATTCATTCCGACCGGCCAGATGACGATACCCACTTTTCGCATGACCTGCCCGCCCGGCTGGGGAAGTTCGGTCCCGGTGCCAAGGGGCGCCGGTGAAACGACGATGGCCAAACGGGACGGCGAGCAATTCATCGTCGACGTCGGGGCCATGACCGGGGGCTACGTCCAAGGCAGGTCGGTGGCGACCTTGCACCTTTGCCCGGAAAATCCCTGAATATCCAAAAAAGGAAACATTTGGCCTATTCGGCAAACGGGATTATCATTCCCCGATCGAAAAAATGTTCCTTACCCACCAATCCTGAAGGAGGATGCATGAAACGTTCTATCCTAGCACTCTCGATTCTAACGGCCGCCTGCCTGCCCTTGGGACTCCAAGCCGATGACAAGAAGTCCGCGGCTCCCCAGACAGCGATCTCCACCGAGTACAACACCATCACCGCCAAGGTCCTAGAAGTCGACTATGCCACGCAAAAGCTAACTCTGGAAAACGATATCGGCGAACGCCGAGTCGTTAAGGTCGATTCCAAGGTGAAAAATTTCAAAAACATTAAGAAGGGCGACATCGTCAAGATCGAGCAAATCGACTCGCTGGCTTTGACCCTGACTAAAAAGGAAAAGGGCGAAAAGCCCTCGGCCGAAGTCGTGACCGAGAAAAGCACCGCTCCGGTTGGCTCCAAGCCGGCGGCTGATGTCGTCGAATCTTCCCAAATCACCGCCGAGGTGGTCAAAGTCGATATGGCCAAGAGCATGGTCGAGCTGAAAGGCCCGGCCGGCAATATCCTCGCCCTCAAGGCCAAGGATCCGAAAAACCTTGAAGGCATCAAGAAGGGCGACATGATCGCCGCCACTTACACCGAAGCACTGGCGATTTCGGTCGAAGCGCAACCCGCAAAGTAAATAAGCTATTGGAAATAAAAAAGGGATTTCCCCACCGGGAAATCCCTTTTTTTATTTGAAGGCCGGAGATACCGGATTCTTCACCGGCAATGCCGACTTCTACAGTTATAAGGTGAGCGCGAAAAGCGAGTACATGGTCTACAAGACTCAGGCTCGTTGCGCTGAAGAGCTGGAAACGATGAAGGCCAATAAGCCTTAAATTGCGTCTGGATTGTGGGGACTTCATTACACCCTTCGGACTCCTTCGGACACTCTGCCCCCCGATTTAACGGCAGTCGCCTTTCTCCCAATGTGCCAGGATATTCCATAAGATATTGTATTTTATAGTTATTTTTTAAAAACTCCCTCCTGGCATAGGGATTGCTTTGTTCTAAGCTTGGAGGGCACTATGACTAGACCTACGGCGAAAGCCGATAACAATCCTACTGGCATCATTAAAGTCGGCGATTACAGCGATTTTTTTAACAGCGCGTCCTGGAAAAAGTCTCGGGCCAAGGCCTTGGCTTACGACCCGCTGAAGGGCGTCAAACACATCGCCAAGGCCCCGCCTTCGCCGAACAGCGGCGAGCACGCCGGAAAAAAGATCGCCAAGAAGGCAAATTTCTTTATCGGCACCGTGAAGGCTGAAAAGAAGCCATCCCCTAAGCACCCGGTGGCTAAAGCCACCCCGGTCAAGGTTACCAAGCCGGCGCCGAGATTGGCAAAAAGCGCGCCCCGCTCACTGGACACGATTCCGGTTCGCTTTGACTATTTCAACAGTCCTTCTTTCAAGAAAGCCCGGGCCTATCAACCGAAGTGGAGAAAGCACGTTGCCCAGGTGCCTCCGGTGGCGAAGACCTATCATGCCGAGCTCTTGAAGAAGTCCAAATTGGCCAAGCGCCCGGTCCACGCCAAGCCTCAACCCAGCCTCACCGCTGCTTACGTCGCGCGACCGGGCCAAACTCCTCAGTTTGAGCCGGCCCGAGTGGTGAAGAACCAAGCACAGCTGAACGACTTGCTCCGCAAAGGCAACGTCGATCTGCTCAGCGCGATCGCCTACTGCGACCGCCGGGGCGAGGTCCATACCGGCTCGGTTCTCGAAATTTATTCCATGCTTCCGGTCTAAATTCAAAAAGCTCTAGAAAAAGTGTTTCCCATTCGCGAATTGGGTATGATGCGGCCATGACCAATGCCAAGGCCTATGCCGCTACTGCCGCCGACCGGCCACTCGCACCTTTCTCGGTCTCGCGCCGCGAACCCGGACCGCACGACGTTTCGATCGCGATCGAATATTGCGGGGTCTGTCATTCCGACATCCATACGGTTCGAAGCGAGTGGGGAGCCGCCAATTATCCGGTGGTGCCGGGCCACGAGATCGCCGGCACCGTCCGATCGGTCGGGGCCGAAGCCCGGCGTTTCAAAGTCGGCGATAAGGTCGGGGTCGGCTGTTACGTCGATTCCTGCCGAACCTGCCCTCCCTGCCTCAATCATCTGGAAATTTACTGCGAGAAAGGTCCCAACTACACCTACAACAGCTTCGAGAAGGACGGAAAAACTCCGACCTACGGCGGTTATTCGACTCACATCGTCGTCGACGAGAATTACGTCCTGCGAATGCCCGAGAACCTTCCTTTGGACCGAGCCGCGCCCTTGCTTTGCGCCGGCATCACGACCTATTCGCCGCTGCGCCATTGGAAAGCCGGTCCCGGCAAGAAAGTGGCGGTGGTCGGCCTCGGCGGCTTGGGTCACATGGCGATCAAGCTCGCCCATGCCATGGGCGCCGAAGTCACCGGGATCAGCCAATCGCTCCGCAAAAAAGAAGACGCTCGGCGCTTCGGCGCCAAGGAATATTACGCCAGCTCCGATCCCTCGACCTTCGAGAAGCTAGCCAATTCCTTCGATCTCATCATCAACACCGTATCGGCCGAAATGGATTGGAATCCCTATCTGGGGATGTTGAAACTCGATGGCGTCATGGTCCAGCTCGGCGCTCCGCCCCAACCTCCGGCGATCCAAGCTTTCCAACTGATAAGCAAGCGACGAAGCCTCGCCGGATCTCTGGTCGGCGGTCTCGCCGAAACCCAGGAAATGCTCGATTTTTGCGGAAAGCATGAGGTCCTTCCCGAGATCGAGAAGATCGCCATCCAAGAGATCAACGAGGCCTACGATCGAATGATGCGCGGCGACGTCCGCTACCGTTTCGTCATCGACATCAAGTCGCTGGAGTCGGCCGGCTAGCGATCATTTCCCGTCAGGATTCGCCGTCGTATTCTTCGTCTGGTTGAGCTCGGTCGAAAGCTCCTGGGCTCGCGCGTAAGTCATGTCGACCTGGCAGACCAAGGCCGACACCGCGGCTTGACTGCCGCCTTCGTAGCGGCCCGCATAGTAATCGCAATTCTTCGCCTTGTAATCGACCCAGGCCCGCTCGGCGGTTTTGAGCCGAACTTGGTCTTTGGCGCCGAGCGCCTTCATAAGCCCTTGGTAAGATTGATTGAGCCGAGCGTCTTCCTTCTTATATTCCTGCGAGAGACAATCCAACATTTGGGCGTTGGAATTGGCATTGAGGCAAGCATCGGATCCCGAAGCGGCCCGAGCCGAAAGGATGTTCCCAAGGCTGAAACCGGCGGCAAGCAAGAAAAGGAAAATGCGAATTTTCATGAAGTGCTCCTTCTTGGTGGGGATTCGAATTAGCCGTGCAAGACTTTCTGGCGGATCTCTTGGCGCATGGTTTTGAGGTCGGCATCGGTGATCAGCCGGCCGACGCGTTGCCAGCGCTGGAGGACTTCGCTGCAAGGGCCTTGGATCTTCATGCTGACCTTCAATGAGGACCAGCCGGTTTCGCGGCAGAGCCCTTCGATGAATTCGGGAGTGACAAGCTGGGCGGTCTTTTCCCAATAAGCTTGCTGGGTGGCGCCGGCCGGAGTCGATATCGCCGAATTGGAACCGGGGCCTTGGGGCGACACCCGGCGCTTGTCCTCGGAGTCGAAAAAAGAATCCATCACCCAATCGATTATTTCTTCAAATAAGTCGAAAAGACTCATGCTCCACCTTTCCCCGAGGCGCAAAAGATGGCTCAGCCTTGCCGTTAATTCAATTTTTTTGAAAAATTAATGGAGAGCGGTTCGCATATCCGGCCCTTGACCGAAAACCGGGCGAATCATGTCCGGGCCCTGACCATCCGCCGGGCGGATCATGTCGGGCCCTTGGCCGGAAATCGGCCGAATCATATCGGGACCCTGGCCACGGAAAACCATATCCGGCCCTTGGCCGCCGAAAACCATATCCGGCCCTTGGCCGATCATGTCCGGTCCCTGACCGCGCAGAGCCCAACGCGACCAGCTAGCAGCCTCGCCTCGACGGGCGATGTTATCCAAAGCCTGGCTCCGGGCTTGGAACCGCGAGCCCAAGGAACCGATCCGTCCGCCGACGTTGGCTTGAACCAAGAGGGCCAAGGAATCGATTACAGCCGAAGCTCCATCGGTGGGAGCGCGCAGTCCGGCCGCAACTTCGATTTGACGGCTTAAAGCGATACCGGCCAAAGCCCCACCCTGGACCAAGACACTCCGCGCCACTGGCGGAGTCGAGGCAGCGGCACGTCCGACCGCGCCGGCGCCAAATTTAAAGGCGCCGAGAGTGATGGCAAGTCCGGCCAGCTCACGAAGATTAGTATCGGCACTCCAAGACTGGCTGCCCGGCGCCATCAGTTCGGTCACGCCTTTGGCGGTTGCCCAAACGGCCGGGACTTCCAGCGAAAAAGCTCCGGCGGTAGCCAAAAATCGAGCGCCAAGCACGGTTTGGCCCGGCGAAACCAAGCGGGACAAAAGCGCGGCTCGACCGGCGCTGAAAACCGCGCTACCGGTGGCAAAGGCGGCAATATAAGCCGGATTGCTAAGCTCGTGAGCGAAACGGCTGACCTGGTACTCGACGCGGGCTCCGACAGTTCCACCGCCGGCGAGGACGGCCAATCGGCCCTGGGCCTTTTGGCGAACTTCATCGCTCAAATTCAGGTTGGCGGGGTTCTCGCTGATGAATTGATAGGCCAGGGAGGCCGAGGTGGTGCGCTGATCTCTTTCCTCGCGGCCGGCCCAACGCAAGAGGCCCTGAGCCAAGAGCTCGGGATCGGTCTCGGTCTTTAAAGAAGCGAGCTCGCGACGAGACGTCGCGGAAAGATCCACCTCGGAC
>JBIOXX010000155.1:0-2809 GCA_044869875.1 bacterium
AACCCACGGTGCCCGTTAAGGCACGCTCGCTTTCGAGGCGAGTACCTTCAACCACTCGGTCACCTCTCCTATTCGCGAGCCCGGAGCAAGTCCGGACTCGCTAAAGCCCAGGGGGCGAACTCCGTTCTCCCCCTTCAACCCCCAACGGTCAGTGAGCGGGGATCGATTGCATATCAATAAATTTTCAATTCAAATCATAAACTAAAAGGACCGAGTCCTTCTTCTTGCCGACGCCTTCGAAGAACCCCTGGTCACGCATCCGGACCGCGACCAAGAGCTTGTTGCCGGCGGAGCCGGAGGTCACTAAATAATCCAGGATGCTTCCGTCAACCTTTTTGCTCGACCAGGCCTCTTCCATGCCCATCGGGTCCCACTTCAGCTTGACAATGCGACCGTCGGAGATGACCGGCTTCCGTCCGATGACGTCCTTGAGCAAGGCGTCGTTCTTGGCGACGACCAGTTGAGGTCCGCCGGCGCCGGGCAGGGCCTGGACCCGAACCGGGACGATATAGTAATCGGCCACCACCTCGTTGAAGGAATCCTTGACCTCGACACCGACGTCGTTGGCCGATCCGCCGTAGTTCTCGCGGCTGGTCCAAGTGCCCTTATACTTGCCCTGCTCTTCCTTGAAGAGCTTGACCTTTCCCGACGGGGTCAGGCCGGCCAAGGTAAAACCACTGCTCGTCGCCGGATCGACGTAGTCGAAGGCGTAAAGTCCCAGCTCGGTCGGAATGTCGAGCTTTTCGCCGGCCTCGATCTTGCCGCCGACCTCTTTCATCTCATAGACCGGATAGCGCGAGCTGTCGCCGCGATAAGCTTGGCCGTAAAGCTTCTCACCGCCGTCTTTGCGAACGACCCGAAGCTGATAATCGATATTGTCGTGAAGAACACGGATCGATTGGCCTTCGAGGCTCAGAATCTTGCTCGCCGCCAAGCTGCCGCGAAGGTTGGTCAGGACGATCCAAGGCCGCCCGCCCTGGGGTGCGGCCATCACGTCGACCTTCACGAAATGATCGAGCTTCTTGCCGGCGTAGCGGGCAATTTCCTGCAAGTCGCCACCGGTCTGGCGGTAGATGAAAAGGTCGCTTTGGTCGGTCAGCAAAACTTCGGGTTGGCCGTCGCCGTCGACGTCGGCATGAGCCAGGGCTCGCACCTCATAGGGCAAGCGCTGCGAAACCGTCGCGTAATCTTGGGTGCTCGCCGCCGGCTCAACCTTGTTGGATATCTTGGGCTCAACCTCGCGGCGCGGGACCGGCTTTTCGACAACCTTGGCCGGCTGGGGCGCCGGAGCCGGCTCGGCTTCGGCTTTGAAGACTTTTTCGGGAGCTTTGGGTTGGGCAATCACCGGAGCCGGCACGGGCACCGGAACCGGCGCGGCTTTTTCAGCCTTCGCTTCGGCTTTCGGCTTCTCGACGACCGGAGCTTGGATCACCGAAGCCGGCGCTGCCGGCGGAACTTGAAGCCGCGAGGCCGCGAAGGATTCCAAGCTCGGTAGAAGCTGGTTCTGCCCCGCCACTTCCAAGTAATCTTGAGAGACCCGGCCGCTGGAATCGACCCACTTGAGCAGCACCCGATAAGTTTGGCCGACGATGTTGATCCGGCCGGCGACGAGCAAGGCGTCGTCGCCCTTTCCTTGGGTGGTGCTCTTCAGCTTGTCGGGATCGAGAGTTTGGCCGACCGAACGGGCGTTCACGCCCTTCTTGATCAAGGCGCCGACGACTGCATCTTGGGCCGCCCCCGAGAGGTAGGCTTGGTCCTTGGGCCCGTTGACCGAAAAAGCCCCGACTCCGATGCTGGATTGAGCCGCCGCAATCGGCGCTAAGGTTAGAGAAAATAAGAGAATTTGAATGGAAAAAAGAAGACGCCGCGTCATGGTGGCGGACTATCTTCATTCCGGATGCCGGGGTCAAGTGCTGTTTCGGGATTGACCCAGCCTCGTCGGCTATTCTTGGGAAGATAGTTCGGATCGCCGATCCACTTTTGCTGCAACCATAAGGGGGCGTGAGTCCCCTCGGTGAAATCCAGCGGAAAAGATCGAAACTGGTTGGGATCTCCGGCAAAAACCCATTCCGACCTCAGAAAGCCGGCGCTCGAAAAAACATGTCCCAATTGGTAGTGAACGTAGGAGTTATAGCCCAAGGCGGCAAGATAGGCCGAGGCCAGGATCGCCCAATCCTCGCAATCGCCGCCGTATCGCAAGGTCTCGGAGGGCGAAAATGCATAAACTTCGCCATGCTCAATACTCGAGCTCACTCCTTGTCCAGGATCATGAACATAGCGATGATCGATCCAATCGCCGAGCCGACCGAGCTCTTGATAGGCCGAAAGCCGCGGCAATGGCTTCGCCTTCGCCACTAAGGCTTGAAGCGCCGGATCCTGGATGTAGGCGCTGGCCAAATCTGCCAAGGAATTTGTTGTTTCGGACCACTTCAGGGCATCGCCAATCAGGCAAGCCACATCGAGATCGATAACTTCTTCGGTCGGCGGTTTTTTAGTTTTCTCACCGATTCTTTCGTAGCGGATCTTCACCCGGACCGGCCGACGATTGTCTTCGAAGTTGCAGGTCGTCGGGACGCGGAAGTAGAGTGAGAACTCGCCACCCACCATGTTCCCGACCTGAGCTTCGCGCGGGTAGTCGGAAGCCTGAAACTCCGGCTTGGCTTCTCCAACCTCGAGCCCTTCCACCGAAAGCAAGCGAACCATGCCATCGCCGATACGGACATTGAGTCGGTGGATTTCTCCGCCCTCTTCTGTGGCAATGCGTTGAGTCTGAATGTCAATTTTCAAGGGATTGCCCGGGAGGGTCCAA
>JBIOXX010000156.1:0-5035 GCA_044869875.1 bacterium
TTTGGTATTTGGTGGGAGTCGGTCTCCTCAAGCTGTCGATCTCGGGACTGAAAGTCCTGCTGGGCCGGGCCCGGCCCGAGGGCGGGCTCGAAATCCTCCCAACTTTGAGCATGCCCAGCGGCCACGCCGCCAACGCCGTCATTATCTTCGGATTGCTCGCGGTATTCCTTTGGCCTCGGATTTCCTCAGCGCTGGGAAGGGCGCTGCTCTTGGCGGCTTGCTTGGCTGGAATTTTTCTCGTCGATCTCTCCCGGGTCTATCTCGCTCTCCACTATCCCAGCGACGTCATCGTCGGCTCGCTTTACACCGCGGCCGGCCTGTGGATTTTGCAGGGGTTTCGGAAAGACGTTTTCACTCTCTAATTATCCCAGGCTACGCCGCACTTGGGCGGCCTTGACGATGTCTTCCTCGGGCGAGCGGCCTTTCAGCCAATTTTGCAAGACGTTGGAGCTGTAATTGCGGTGGATGATTTCGTCGGATTCCTTGGGTCCGATTTTTTCTCCGAGATAAGCTTCGATGTGCTCGAGGCCGCCGCGGACATATGCGAAATGGGGTAAGTGTTTGGCCAAGAGGTCGAGGTTTTCGCGGTTGAAATAGCGGCCGACTCGCTGAATGACCTCGCGGATCTCCGGAAAAAATCCCTCCAGCGCCGGCAGCAGGCCTTGTTTATTGCAGTCGCGGAGTCCGCGGCCCAAGCCGATCAGCTCCGGCGGAATTCCCACCGAATAAAAAACCGCGGTGAAGGTGATGGCCCGCGGCAAGTTGAGGCCGGCTTTGCCAACGCGCCGGGAGTAGCCGAAGTGTCCGGTGTGCTGGAGCCGTTCCCGCCGGGCCGGAATGAAGCGGGCCAATTGGTTGATGAAGGGCTCGAGGCCCTCGATCGTCTTTCGATAATATTTCACAAAGAGTTCGTCCAAGTGGAAGAGGAGCCCAAGGTTTTTATCGGAGTAGAGGACCGGCTCGGTGCTGCCGAGCTTGCGGTTGAGCTTGGCGATGGCTTTCTTCACCTCTTCGAGCGGATGGTCGTAGCGGAAGCTCGACTGCAAGGTCACGGTGTAGAGGCCGGGATAAGTTTTGAGGAATTCGTCGACCGTTGCCGGGCTCAAGCCGCCGCGGAAGCGCAACGAGCCGGCGCCGATCATCGGGGCCACCTTGATCCCGGTGTTTTTTTCGAAGTGGTAATACTCGGAAAGAGCGGCCTTGGCGCTCAAGACCGCCGCCATGTAGCCGCCGTCCAAGGCCGGGTCGCTGCGGGCGATGAAGGGCCGGAGCAATCGCGGTCGCCGGCCGGTGAATTTCTCCATGAAGATGCTGTAGCGCTCCAGGATCTTGCGGCTCTTGAGCAAGGTGCCGGTGCCTTCGATCAGCGGGATGATGTCGAGATGCTGGGGCTGGAGGTCCTTGGCGCCCAGGATTTTCTGCTGGAAGCGCGCGGTCTGGTGGAATTTCCGCTGGAGCGTCGCCAGCTCCTCGGCGCTGCTGGTCATCGGATGGATGACCTCGAAAAGCGGCGGGCCCGGCAGCTTCATTTCCTTGGCCGAATAGGAGGCCGAGAGGATGCCGGTGAAGGCCCGGGCTAAGCGGGCCTGACCTTCGCGCTGGATGTTGGGAACCCGGAAGGTGAGGAACTTATCCTTGCCCAGCGGATGCTTCGCAAAATAGTCGTAGTACTTGAGGTAGAGCCGGTCGACCACCGCCTCGTCGACGAACTTGCCTTCCCAGTCCCACATGTACTCCTGACAGCCCATGTCGGAGAAGGAGCGGTAGCACTCCTCAACCTCGCGCGAAGTAGAGATGAAGGGCTTGGTGTTCCAGTAGGGCTTGAAGGCGTTATCCGGATGCTGGGTGGCCATTGTGGCCGGTACCCGGCGCCTTTGGGAATGAACCATGGAATCAGGATAATGGAAGGCCCCTCAAAGGGAAAATAAAAAACCCCTCTGCGGTCCGAGACGCAGAGGGGTTTTTTCGCTCCACCGAATAACTATTGGAGCCGAGGATTGAGGCTGCAGCCGCCGCCTCCGCCGAATTGGGCGTTATCCAAGTCGTTTCCACCGCCGCTGCTGCCATCGGCCGGGGGTGCGTCGGCGCTGACCTTCACTTCCGGCGCCGGCTTGCTCAGGTCGAAGACCTCAATGCCGCCGCCGTCGAGATCGTAGGTCGCCAGCAGCTTGCTGCCGGTGAAGGAAAGCAAGAAAGGCCGCTGATGCTTGAAGGTGGTTTGGGTCTTGGTGTCGGTCGCGAACTTGAAGAGCTGCAGGATCACGCCGTCGAAGAAGCCCGAGCAATAGATGTCGTTTTGGCGCAGGCCGCAGAAGGAGAGGTTCAGCTCGTGGTCGGGATCGTCGATGATCTTGCCCAAGGAGGCTTCGACGCTAAGGCTGGTTCCGGCGACGTTGAGCGGCAAGACCTCGCCGAAGGCATTGAGGGCGAAAGCCTTGTCGCCTCCGACCACCAAGTCCTGGATGTTGGCCACGGTGATGCTTTGGGCATTGGACTCGGTCACGTCGGTGCCGTTGTGGGCGATGTCGATCCGGTGGACCTTCTCGCCGGCTCCGCTGCCCTTGGACATCAGCAGGACGCTGTATTTGCCGTCGGCTTTGCGCAGCGGCCGAATCGAATAGGCGATCCCGGGCAAGGACTCGATGTAGGGATTGACCCCGTCGTCGATCGGAACCAGGTTGTCGCCGTCGATCTTGAGGACGTAGATCCGGGTTTCAAGCACCGGACCGGGGGCCACTGAGTCGATGGCCACGACCATCAAATCGTCGAAGACCGCCACCGGCGCGAAAGGCGCTCCCAGGGCCGGAGTGCCGGCGCCGAGGTCGACCTCGGCAGCGGTCGCGGCCGATTTGGCGCCGTCGGGCTTCAGAGCCTCGACCAGCATTTTGCTGGTGGTGCCGTTGACGTAGACCAGCACGAATTTGTCGGTGGCTTCGCCGGCCGGGCTTTCATAGACCACCGGCAGGCCGCCGAGCTTGTAGTTGGCCAGCGAGATGGCTCCGAAATGCTGCATCGGGAGGAAGAGCGCCGGAGTCGCGCCCGCCACGGCCTTCTTATAGAAAAGCTTGGTCGGTCCGATCTGGAGGCCGAAGTAGCCGTCGCGCAAGACGCCGAGCGGGAAGGCCTTCATGTTGAACTTGGCCTTCAACGGGAAGAAAGCGTTGGGGTAGGGCGCGAGGTCCATCAGCTTCTTGGCCCCAGCATCGAAGTCGTAGTTCGCCTGAACCCGGCTGCCGGAGCTGAATCCGTTTAGGAACAGCTTCTTCTCGGCCAGGCCGAAGTCGGTGAACAAGCCCTTGGGATTTTGGGGCTGGGAGAGGGGATTGCCGGGGTCGTTGATCCAGGTAAAGTGCTCGACCGGCAAGCTCGCCACGTTGGCGTCGCCGATTCCCGAGAAGTCGAAGATGCTGAAGGCCAAGATGGTCTTGAAGCCGTAGCGGCTGCCCTCGACCGCGCCTTCCGAGAACCAAGGCAAGGAGAAGTGGGGAAGCTCGTTGAAGGTGACGCTGCCGCCCGGAGGGTTGAAGGTATGGCTCCAGGCGATGCCCTGGATTTCGGCATTGCGCTTCACTTCGCCACCGGCGACGAAGAGCCCGCCGGCCCGGGTTTCGAAGAACAGCTTGAGAAGCTGGAGGAGCTTCTTGCCGGGGTAGGTGACCATATTGGTCGCCGAGAAATCGTCCCAGTTGGCCTTCTTGAACGCCGTATAGGTCGCGATGCCGCCCTCGGGATAGGAATCGAGGTCCGAGAAAACCACCTTGTCGTAGCTTCCAACCGTCGCATTGATGATCTTGGGCGCGGCGTCGCGGCTGAGCTGGACCAGCTTGTCCTCGAAAGGCCGGAGGTCGATGCGCTCCGGCGCATTGGTCAGGAAGGTCTTGACCAGGTCGATCAAGGCGATGAGCTTGATCTCAACCTTGGGATAGTTGCGGGTGATGGCCAGGCAGCCTTCGGGCACGGCGGCGACATGAGCGGCGTTCAGCGGCTTGCCGTTAGCGGCCAGGTTGGAGTCGGCTTCGTAAAGGATTCGGGAGCAACCGTCGGTCGAGGTCTCGACGACCGCCCGTCCGCCGTCGGCGACCGCGCAGAGTTTGCCGTCGCGGGCCGAGAGGTCGGTGACCGCGCCGAGGTAGGGATTGGAACCGGCCGGCTCCAAGGCGCTGGCGCTGACTTTGTAGTAATCGACCCCGTTATAATTTCCGGCCGCCAGCATCAGCTGGCCGTCCTTTTCATAGAGCTCGAGGCTCAAGGTCGGAACCACCGTCGACTTGATGACCGCCGCCGCGCCGCCGACGCTGACCGCGATCGAGCGGGGAACCGCTCGGGCGTAGACGATTTCGCTGCCCCGGACGAGGACGTCTTGGGCCGAGGCCAAGGTGGCCGCGCTCCATTGGTCGACGTTGGCGTAATAGAGGCTGGGTGCCGTTTTCAGGGCGACCTTGGTCTTGCCGTCGGTGCCGAGGAACTCGCCCTCGCCGCATTGAACTTGGCTGGCTTCGCCGGCGATGTTGGAAGGGGTTTCGGTGCCTTCGCCGGCGGTTTCGGTTTTCTTGTTGCTGCAAGCGGCCACTGCTAAGAGAAGGACCGCGATCGAGAATAAATTAATCTTTTTCATGTTCAATCTCTCCATCCCGGTCTTCATTAGAATTGGAACTCGTTAGTGTCTTTGTCTTCATCGGGGGCGTTCAAATTGAGTCGACTGCTGTCGCCTTCGCCTTGAAGGACCGCTTGGCTCAATGCGCTGGTGAAGCCTTGGAGGAAGCCGAGCTCGGGAACACCGGCGTCGACGTTCTCCTTATTGTCGAAGACGTTCCATTTATCCTTGTTGAAACCGTCCTTGAGGATCCAACCGAGGACGCCGAGGCGCTCATCGCTGCGAACGAGCCGAGCGGTGGTGCCGTTGGAGTCACCACCGGAGCTGGCGTTGTAAGCGGTGTATTGATTGGTCACCAAGCTCGGGCTGTCATTGAGCTCGGTCACCGTGTCCCGGGTGCTCAAGTTGTTGCCGAAGGTCGTCAGGAGATTGATTAAAAAG